>JBPCVS010000083.1:0-6735 GCA_051010295.1 Parvibaculales bacterium
TTGATGCGTTTGGCGATTTGGCCAGTGTCGTTCCAGCGCAATTTGCCACGCGCTAGGCTGATTTGCCAATCACTGCCATGCGGTTGCCAGCGCAGATAACGCCAATGTTTAAGGTCTTGATAGCCGCTTTTAGAATCGCGGAAAAACAACGCCTCATTGCCCAGCCAAAACCTGCTTTTCCAACCCAATTCAACCTTATATTCACCAATCTGTGTATCGGTGTCTTTATGCTTGTGGTTGCGCACAATCACCTGCTGAAACAGGGCTAATCGGCCAACATCTATTCTGTCGGCTAAGGAAAGCCGCAACCCATAAAACCGATCGCTTTCGCGTCTATTGGGCAGATTATAATGATTTTCCAAATAGCCTACCTCTATGCCAATGCTGGCACCTTTGCGGCGATGAATATCCGCAGAAGGCATAAACACGCGCAATAATTTTTCGCTAAAAGGTGGCAATAAACCACCCCATAGGCCATTGGCCAGATAGGGCGCATCGCGCAACAATGCCAGTTCAAAAATATAGCTTTCTTGTTTTCTGCCTTCGGCAGCTCCATTTTGGCTATAGAATTTTGCGTCTGCCATCCAGCTTTTGGCCAATTTTTCGGGGAGGCCAGCTTGGATAAATATCTCGGCTATTTTTCTGTGGCCAGCCAAAACGCTTGGTCCCAGCCTGTCATCGCGCCCCAATTTAACAAAAGCCTGTTTGCTGTCAGGCGGCAACACAAACCCACTGGCCAATGCCGACCCCAACCAACAGCCCAAAAATACACCCAAAAACCCCCGAATAAAAAATTTATGCCTCAAATTGACCAATCACGCCGTCAGCCAGCATTTTTTGGCATTTGCTTTCATCATAGCCCAGCTCTTTAAGCACCTGCATAGTGTGTTCGCCCACCTCAGGCAGGGGGCCTTTGGGGTCGGTATTGTCATCGCCAAAGCGAATGGGCGAGGCGATATTTTGATAAGTGCCGCCCTCGCGCTTAGGCATATCAACAAACACACCTGCGGCCTGCATTTGCGGGTCATCTTTGGCTTGGGCAAAAGACTGCACAGGCGACCAAATGAGGTCAGCCGCATCCAATCGTTGTTTCCATTCGGCAAGGTTGTGCTGGATAAAAGCCTCGTCAAACAAGGCGACCAATGCCGTGCCATTGCGCCGCCTGTCGCGCAATGTGCCAAAACGCGCATCATCGGCCAAATGGTCAAGCCCCAGCGCACCAATAATTTGCGGCCAATCGGGTTCATTGGGGCGCGCATTAAGAAAAATCCAATGCTCATCTTTGGTCATAAAAAAATTATTTATCGGCACCAGCGATTCTTGGCGCGGGCGCGAGCGACCAATGCGGTCATAGCGCAAATAAGTGCCAAAATCGCAGCCAATGGCATAGGCGGCGGTGCGAATGAGCGAGCTTTCTACCAATGTGCCCTTGCCGCTTTTTTGTGCTTTCAACAAAGCAGCCAAAATGCCGCTGGCGGTGGCCATGCCCGTGATGTGGTCGCCCGCCGCCGTGCGCAATGGCGCAGGCGACGCGCCTTTGGGGGTCATCATCCAGCCAAAGCCAGATTTAGCCCAAAATGCGGCAGTGTCAAAACCGGGTTTGTCGGCCTCTGGCCCTTGCAAGCCAAAACCCGTGACGCTGGCATAAACCATTTTGGGGTTGATGGTGTGCAGGCTGTCAAAATCTAGCCCTTGTTGTTTAAGCTGGGCGGGGCGCACATTGGTCAAAAACACATCAGCATCGGCGATAAGCTCGCGCACAATATCCGCGCCTTCTGGTGTGGAAGTGTTGATGGCAATGGCGCGTTTGCCGCGATTATCCAAAGCCGAAATGGGATTATCAGGATAGTCATCGGTCATGGCCGAAGCATAATAATGGCGCATCGCACAGCCCGATAAAGGCTCAATTTTCACCACATCTGCGCCCCAATCGGCCATAATGCCGCCCGCCGATGGCGCAGCAATATAAGTCGCCATTTCAATAATTTTAATTCCCTCAAGCATGGTATCTCCCCTTCTTTGCGGCTACTCTAGACGCATGGTAGATATAAATGCAATGACCGAAAGCAAAATGGCCGAAAGAAAAATGACCGATAGCGAAATTGAAAATCTGTTACGCGCCCAACGTGATGAACTACGCGCACTGATTGCTACCAATGCAACCGACAGCGCACCAGTCGCGCTTGACCAAACACAACAAGGGCGTTTGTCGCGCATGGATGCGATGCAACAACAAGCAATGGCCAGCGAAACTTTGCGCCGCCGCCAATTACAAATAAAAAAGATAGAGGCCGCCCTTGAAAGGCTTGGCAATGGCGAATTTGGGTATTGCGTTATCTGTGGCGACAAAATTGAAGCCAAACGCCTCGCGCTAGATGCCGCCGTGCCAACCTGTGTGACGCATGCTAAATAGAAATGTTCCGATTATCTGGTGGCGCATAGTCGGGTGGGCGGATAATATCGCTCCCTGATTTTGTTTCTATCCGAGCGGGAAAAAGTGCATCGGCAAGATGGCGCGGCTCAATTTCTCTAAAACGATGCCCGACACGGCGCATTTCATAATTGCCTCTCAATGGTGGGGCAAAAACTTTTATCCTTTTTTCAGGAAAATCAGTTTTGATTCGCTGAATTGTGCTGACCAAATCTGTATCGCCTGACACAATATAAAGGTCGTCAAACAGGTTTTTATGCGCAGCATCAATCATCTCAACGGCTATATTCACATCAGTTTCTTTTTCTTCGTAAGAAAATGTTCTCGTAGAGCATTGCTTGCACTTCTTGGATTTTTTCTTAAAACGGCCAAGCACAATTTTTACGCCAGAATTCACCAAAGCACGAACATATATTTTGTGCCGTGCCAAAGCATCTGGCTGCCAATCGGCATAGGCCGTAAAATATATAACATCTACAAGAATATGATGGGGCTTGCTCGTAAAGCCAAGCATCAAACGTCGCAAATCTACCCATTTGAGGTGATTTGCATTTTGCGCTGCGCGAAAACACACATCACTGATGCCGTGATACATATTATAGCCATCAATAAGAACAAGAACGCGCCGTTTTTTCTGCATTTTATTGCTATTTTCTATCTATATCCACATATTGCCTATATCCACATATTGCAAGACCGCCAACCCAAAGGGGAGGCGGTCGTTGCGCTTAGGGCATTAAAAATCCCTAAGGATGTATAAGCTCATTATTCAAAGAAAACATAGATTGTCAAGTAAAATTATAAGCGAAATAAATAAATCCGTATTTGTTCTGTTAATCTATTCACCTTGCTAACAGATTGGGAGTAATATATCAATCAATTTAGTGTTAAAAATGGTGGGCTTGCCTTTTGCATGGTGCGTATTAAACTTACGCCAGAGGGGAATAATGGGAGAAAAATAATGACAGATAATCTTATTCCAGCCGCCACTGTGTTGATTGTGCGCGACACGCCTGATGGTCCGCAGGTTTTTATGGTGGTGCGCCATCATCAAATTGATTTTGCTTCTGGTGCGCTGGTGTTTCCGGGCGGCAAAATTGACGCGGCTGATTTTGACACTGGTTTGCGGGCGCATTGCCCAAATGTTGACGCGCTGGACGACCGCGAATTGGCTTTCCGCATTGGTTCAATCCGCGAGGCTTTTGAGGAATGTGGCATTTTGCTAGCGCGAGAAAAAGGCACAGATGAATTTGTGTCTGCTGCGCGGTTGGCGCAGCTCAAAAATTGGCGCGATAGATTTAATAATCGTGATGCAACAATGGCCGCTTTTGCGGCTGAGGAAAATTTGGATTTTGCGGTTGATGCGCTGGGGCATTTTGCCCATTGGGTTACGCCTGACATGATGAAAAAGCGGTTTGATACGCATTTTTATTTGTGCCGTGCGCCCGAAAGTCATGTCGGCCAGCATGATGGCGCAGAAAGCGTGGAGAGTGTTTGGATTGGCGCGCAACAGGCGATTGATGAGGGTGATGCTGGCACCCGCACGGTGATTTTTCCAACACGGATGAATTTGCAAATGCTGGCACAACGCAATTCGGTTGATGATGCGCTGGCCAAATGCGGCCAAGTGGTGACGGTGCAGCCATTTTTAGAGCAAGCAGGTGAGAAAACCTATTTGCGGATTCAGCCCGATGCGGGCTATGGCGACCCCCGCGAAGATGTAACACGCGGCCTATAGATGGATTGCAGGCCGCTCAACTATGGGCTAAATTGCTCGGTGAGGATACGTTCATCAAGGCTGTGATCGCTGTCAAACAGCATGGTTAGCTTGCGGCTTTTATCTTGCGCCACACTCACCTGCACAATATCACGAAATTCGGTATGGTCGGCCACCGCGCTAATCGGGCGTTTATCCGCCGCCAGCACTTTGATTTCCACTTTGGCTTGTTCTGGCAATAACGCGCCCCGCCATCGGCGCGGGCGAAAAGCCGAAATAGGCGTGAGTGCCAGCAAAGACGCATCTAATGGCAAAATCGGCCCATGCGCTGATAGATTATAGGCGGTGCTGCCGGCTGGCGTTGCCACCAACACGCCATCACAAATCAAATTATCCATACGCACGCGCCCATCAACCGAAATTTCCAGCTTGGCGGCTTGCGCGGTTTGGCGCAATAAAGAGACCTCATTGATGGCTAGGGCTTCATGCGTTTTGCCTGCTTTATCTTTGGCCATCATTTTAAGCGGGTGCAAAACCGATAGTCGCGCCTGTGCAAGGCGTTGGTGCAAATTTTCCACATCATAGCGGTTCATCAAAAACCCGACTGAGCCGCATTGCATGCCAAAAATTGGCGTTCCATTATGCATATTGGCGTGCATGCTTTGCAGCATCAGGCCATCGCCGCCCAGCGCGATAATAATATCGGCCTCGTCCAATTCTGCTTGGCCATAATTTGCGACCAGCTTTTGCAAAGCGGCTTGGGCTTCATCAATCGGGCTGGCTACAAAGCTCAATTTATCTGTTTTGCGATTGTTCAAAATTATCTCCATTTCCACTATAGATATAGTGCACAATTATTTTGCACAATATAGAGTTAAAATAAACCAGCATAAAGGCATGTCATGAGTGAAAAATTGATTTTAAGCATTGACCAAGGCACAACCTCGTCTCGCGCTTTGGCATTTGATAGGGTGGGGGCGGTGCGGGCGGTGGCACAGCAAGAGTTTCGGCAGATTTTTCCTGCCGATGGCTGGGTGGAACATGATGCTATGGAAATATGGCAGACCACGCAACAAGTGTGCCGTGCGGTCATTGCCGAAGCAGAAACTGATTTTGCCGCCATTGCCATCACCAATCAGCGCGAGACGGTGGTGCTTTGGGATAGGGCGAGCGGTGTGCCGATTGCCAATGCGATTGTCTGGCAAGACCGCCGCACGGCCCAGCAATGCGATGCTTTGCGGGCGGCGGGGCATGAAAATCTGATACGCGAAAAAACCGGACTGCTGCTTGACCCGTATTTTTCGGCCAGCAAAATTGCGTGGTTGCTGGATAATGTGGCGGGGGCGCGTCAACGCGCACAGGCGGGCGATTTGGCTTTTGGCACGATTGATTGCTGGCTCATCTGGCAGTTGACGGGCGGTGCGCAACACAACACCGATGCCACCAATGCCGCCCGCACCAGCTTGTTTAACATTCATACCCATCAATGGGATGAGGAATTGCTCGCTTTGTTTAACATTCCAAGCGCGATATTGCCGCAGGTGCAAGATTGTGCCGCCGATTTTGGCACCAGCACAAAGGCACAGCTAGGCGTGGCTTTGCCGATATGCGCGGTGGCGGGCGACCAGCAGGCGGCGGCGATTGGCAATGCGTGTTTTGCCGCAGGCATGATGAAAGCCACCTATGGCACGGGTTGTTTTGTGCTGGCCAATAGTGGGGTGCGGCCAGTCACCTCACAAAATCGGCTATTGACGACGATTGCCTATCGGCTCGCGGGGCAGACGCATTATGCACTTGAAGGCAGTATTTTTATGGCGGGCGCGATTGTGCAATGGCTACGCGATGGGTTGCAGTTGATTGACCATGCCAGCGAAACGCAAGCCCTTGCACAAGCCGCCAATCCCGATAGCCGCGTGATTATGCTGCCTGCTTTTGTGGGGCTTGGCGCGCCGCGTTGGATGCCGCAAGCACGCGCTGCGATTGTTAATTTAACCCGCGATACCAGCCGCGCCGATATTGTCCGCGCCGCGCTGGAAGCGGTGTCGTTGCAGACTTATGAATTGCTAGAGGCCATTCATAAAGATATGAATGTGGGCGATTCGCAAGCCCTGCCTCTGCGCGTAGATGGCGGCATGGTGGCTAATGATTGGCTGTGCCAAAATCTTGCTGATTTATGCGATTGCCCGATTGACAGGCCGCAAATTATTGAAACCACTGCCTCAGGTGTGGCGATGCTGGCCATGTTGCAACTTGGCTGGTTTGCAGATTTGGCGGCATTGGGCGAAAATTGGCGATTGCAAGCCAGCTTTAGCCCCCGCATGAGTGCGCAAAAACGCACCGCCAAGCGCACCGATTGGCAAACCGCCATGCACCATTTACTGCACGATAATTTGCCAGTGAAATTCAGTGAATGATTGACAAATGTGTGTTTTAGGCACAAGCTGTGAGGGTATTTATCGGAAGGGCAACATTTTTCGGAGGGAAAAGCAATGTCTGCAGCAGAAGAGATTAAATCGGTCAAAGATTTGGTGAGTGCCGAAGAATGGCAGCTCCGTGTTGATTTGGCCGCAACCTATCGTTTGGTGGC
>JBPCVS010000084.1:0-5597 GCA_051010295.1 Parvibaculales bacterium
ATTTTGCCTATCACATATATCTAGCATTAAACAAGCATCTATTCAACCGTAACCGATTTGGCAAGGTTGCGCGGCTGGTCAGCATCGGTGCCTTTGGCGAGGGCTGCGTGATAGGCCAGCAACTGCAAAGGCAACGCATATAAAATCGGCGCAATAAAAGCGTCCATCGCTGGCAAGGCAATGCTGGCGGTTACGCCCGCGCCAGCTTTGGCAATGCCCTCCGCACTAGACAGCAATATCACGCGGCCACCACGTGCCATAACCTCCTGCATGTTAGAGATGGTTTTGTCAAATAACGCATCAACCGGGGCAATGGTGATAATCGGCACATGCTGGTCAACCAGCGCGATAGAACCGTGCTTTAATTCGCCTGCCGCAAAGCCCTCTGCATGAATGTAAGAAATCTCTTTAAGCTTTAACGCCCCCTCCAAAGCCAATGGATACATGGTGGCGCGCCCCATAAATAATGCGCTGGAGGTTTCGCCAAAATTGCTGGCAATGGCGGCAATTTGTGGCTCGGTGGCCAGCACATCATTGGCCAAGCGCGGGGTCTGCAAAAGCAAATCGGTAAAGTGATGCTCATCATCGGCCGATAAAGTGTTTTGGGCACGGCCAAGCGCAATGGCCAAAGCAACCAAAGTGGCCAGTTGTGCGGTGAACGCTTTGGTGGAAGCAACGCCAATCTCTGGCCCCGCATAGCTGGGCAACACGGCATCGGCCTCCCGCGCCAAAGAACTCTCTGGCACATTGACAATGCCAATAGTCGGCAAAGCCAACTGCTTGCATCGGCGCAGGGCGGCCAAAGTGTCCGCCGTCTCGCCCGATTGCGATACAAAAACCATCAGGCAATCCTTATCCATCGGCGTATCGCGGTAGCGAAATTCTGAAGCAATATCCACACTGGCCGGAATTTTTGCATAACGTTCTATCCAATCACGCGCAATGTAGGCGGCAAAATAGGCCGTGCCACAGGCCACCAACATAACCCGCTTAAAATGCGATAAATCTAAAGCCGCTTGCGGCAAAGTTACGCACCGCGTGGACGCATCTATATATTGGCCGAAACTGCGCGACAAAACATCGGGCTGCTCATAAATCTCTTTGGCCATGAAATGCCGATGATTGCCCTTGTCAACCATGCTGGTGATCGCCTCAACCTGTTTGATGGGGCGCGCCACAGCTTGGCCAGAAGCGGCAAAAATCTCCAGCTTGTCGCGGCGGATAACGCCCCAATCGCCATCTTCTAAATAAGTGATTCGGCGCGTAAAAGGCGCGAGCGCGAAAGCATCAGAACCCAAATACATCGCGCCCTCTTGCTCGCCCTCTTGTTGGCCATGCCCAACCGCCAATGGACTACCCTGCCGCGCCATAATCATCAAATCATCATAGCCATCAATAATAAGCCCAATGGCATAAGCCCCCTCCAGCCGTGTAAAAGTGTTTTGCGCCGCTTTATATATGTCGCTGGTCGCATCAAGCTGGCTGGCAAATAAATGCGCGATAACCTCCGTATCCGTATCAGAAGCAAATTTGCGCCCCGCCGCCTCCAGCTCATCTTTCAAAGCCTTAAAATTTTCAATAATGCCATTATGCACCACCGCAACGCGGCCAGCATTATGCGGATGGGCATTTTTCTTGGTGGCCGCGCCATGCGTTGCCCAGCGCGTGTGGCCAACCCCCAACGCGCCTGATAAAGGCGTGGCGGCCAGCGCGTCTTCCAAATGGTGCAATTTGCCCTCAGCACGGCAACGCATCAGCCCATTTTCTTTATTGATGGTGGCAATGCCAGCACTATCATAGCCGCGATATTCTAGCCGCTTCAGCCCGGCCAAAATATCCGCCACAATGTCGCTTTGCGGTGCGCCAAGCACACCAATAATACCGCACATTTGTTAACTCCTATTCATCCGTTTTAGCTTTTTGTTGCTGGCGAAATTTTATCGCCCAGCCGTCAATCTCGCGCTTATCCGCCCGCGTGACTGCCAGCGCGTCAGCTTTCACATCGTCAGAAATGGCCGTGCCAGAGCCAATATACGCGCCTTGCCCAATCGTCACGGGCGCAATCAAAGAAGAATTAGAGCCAATAAATGCGCCATCGCCGATAATGGTTTGGTGCTTGTTAAAGCCATCATAATTGCAGGTAATCGTGCCAGCGCCGATATTGACATCGCGGCCAAGCGTGGCATCGCCAATATAAGACAGGTGATTGACTTTGCTACCCACGCCAATTTTGGCCTGTTTGGTCTCAACAAAATTGCCAATCCGCGCATGGTCGGCAATTTGAGTGCCAAGCCGCAACCGCGCAAAAGGCCCAATGCTCACATTTTCACCAATGCGCACCCCCTCCAAATGCGAAAAAGCACGAATGGTGCAATTTGTGCCAATGCTTACGCCAGTGCCGCAATAGATATGCGGCTCTAGCACAACATCGGGCGCAATGGCAGTGTCAAAACTCAAATAAACCGAATCAGGGTCTTGCATGGTAACGCCAGCCGCCAGCAATTTGTGCCGCAAACGGCCTTGCATCAGCTGTTCGGCATGGGCGAGCCCTTGGCGGCTGTCAACGCCCAACACTTCATCAGCCGTGCCCATCACCAAATTGGTTGACTGCCCATCAGCCACTGCCAGTGCCAGCAAATCGGTCAGATAAAATTCTTGCTGGGCGTTGTCATTTTGCAATTTTGGCACCAGCTTATGCAGCAATGCGCTGTCAATCGCCATCGCCCCGCTATTGCATAAAGAGATTTTGCGCGTGGCGGCATCGGCATCTTTGAACTCAATAATTTTGTGCGGCCTATCGGCTTTTAATATAATGCGGCCATAAGCCGCGGCATCAGCAGGCTCAAACCCCAAAATGGTGAGGGCGGCCTCATCATTGGCCAATCGCGCCAAAGTTTCGGGGCGCATAAGCGGCGTGTCGCCACATATAATCACCACGCGCCCGATGTCAGCAATATGCGGAAGCGCGCAACGCACAGCATCGCCCGTGCCAAGTGGTGCGTTTTGGGTGGCATGGATATGCGTGCAGTCAGATGAGCGCATAAAAGCATCAATATAATGCCGCGTGGTGGTGGGTTCAGGCGGTGTGACCACTATCACAAGCTGCGTCCCCGCCGCCTGCGCCGCCGCCAGCACATAGCCCATCATCGGCTGGCCAGCAATTTCGTGCAGCACTTTTGGGCGCGTGGATTGCATGCGCTGGCCTTTGCCGCCCGCCAAAATAATAGTCGCAAATTCTGTCATAAAATCCGCATAGCCGAAGTCGCGCCCAATATAAAGTCAAACAATTTTGCCTTTTGTTACAATATGCCCATTAAGAAGCCAACGCATCCAGCCCAATATCGTCCAAACTATCATTGCCAGCCATCACCGACACCGCCAAGCCAGCACATAGCGGTAGCATATTTTCGGCAAAAAACTGCGCCGAGGCCAATTTACGCGCCATAAATTTTTCATCTATCGCGGTGTGCTGTGTAACCGCCAAGCCCCCACGCGCCAAATAATGCCCACCAGCCGTCAGCGCAAATAATCGCAAATAAGGCGTTGCGCCTGCCAAAATATCCTTGGCCAAAATACCCTGCGGCTGGTCTTTTAATTGCTGCAACAGCCAGCCTGTCGCCTCTTCCAAAGCGGCAATGGCTTGGTTGAGCTGTTCGGCAATATGCGTCAACGCAGGATGATTGGACTGGCGGCATAATTCTGCGGTTTCGTGCATTTCTCCAATATAGCTATAGACCAATTCGCCATTGCCTAAAGGCAATTTGCGCCCCACCAAATCCATCGCCTGAATACCATTTGTGCCTTCATAAATTGTTAAAATACGCGCATCGCGCACATGTTGTGCCGCGCCAGTTTCTTCAATAAAGCCCATGCCGCCATGCACCTGCACACCCAACGCCGCCACCTCATTGGCAATATCGGTGCTGAAAGCTTTAGATAAGGGCGTGAGCAAATCATTTTTGGCTTTGGCTTGTGCGCTGGCCTGTTTGTCATTGTGCCTATGCGCCAAATCTGCCAACACGCCATTTTCATAACATAAAGCACGTGCCGCATCGGTCAGCGAGCGCATGGCCAGCAAATTGCGCCGCACATCGGGGTGCTGGATAATCGGCACAATTTCATTATTATTTTTGTCGGCATCGGGGGCGCGGCCTTGTTTGCGCTCCAACGCATAGGCCAGTGCTTGTTGGGTGGCGCGTTCGGCCACGCCAACGCCTTGCAGTCCAACATGCAGGCGCGCATTATTCATCATCGTGAACATACAGGCCATGCCTTTATTTTCGCCACCAATCAGCCAGCCAGTCGCCCCGCCTGTATCTTCGCCATAGGCCATAATACAGGTCGGGCTGGCATGAATACCAAGCTTATCTTCCAGCCCAATACATTTAACATCATTACGCGCCCCCAATGTGCCATCATCATTGAGCAAAAATTTTGGCACAAGAAACAGCGAAATCCCCTTGGTGCCAGATGGTGCTTCGGGGGTGCGCGCCAATACCAGATGAATAATATTTTCCGTCATATCATGGTCGCCATAGGTGATGAAAATTTTTGTGCCACTGATTTTATAGCTACCATCGCCTTGCGGTTCGGCCTTGCTGCGGATTGTGCCAACATCTGAGCCGGCTTGCGGTTCGGTTAGGTTCATTGTCGCGGCCCATTCGCCAGAAACAATTTTATGCAGATATTTTTCTTTCTGCTCATCTGAGGCGTGGGCGGCCAGAGCCTCCATGCCGCCATTGGATAACATTGGGCAAAGCTGAAAGCCGATATTGGAATTCATCATTTCCGTAACCGCATTGGATAGCGCAAGCGGCAAAGCTTGGCCGCCATAGGCTGCTGGTGCGGCCAAAGTTGGCCAACCGCCCGCCACATATTGCTGATAGGCTTGCTTAAAACTTTCTGGCACGGCCACGCCTGCATCGGTTAATTGGCAACCTTGCTTATCGCCATCGGCACTGGCGGGGGCCACCACATCATCGGCTAGCTTGGCGGCACTGGTCAAAATCGCGGTCAGCAAATCTTCGTTCAAATCTTCATATTGGCCGCTATCAATCAGCCGCCCAAAACCTGCCTCATGCATCAGCGCAAACAAAATCCCATCAATGGGTGCTTTATAGCTCATCTTCCCCCCTTAAAATTATATTGCCATAAATTATATTGCCAGCTAGTTTGACGAAATGATAGTACATGTCAAATAGGAAAAGAATAAACGTCCATCTGCATAAAGCGCGGAAGGCGCACTAAGCCGCTAAAGCGGCAAGTGCTTATACCGCGCCAGCAGATGGCGACCCGTTCATTTTTTTTACAAAGTCTATGTCGGTGCGTCAGTTCGCGCAAGCGCGAACGCGCCCGACAGACTTTGAATTGCCGTCATCCGCTTGCGCGGATGAACGTTTATTCTTTTCCCCTGCACATTTATTGGGAGCATGGGAAAAGACCGCGCCCAACCGCGTTAAGCGGTTGGCGACACACAAGGTGCGGAAGGCGCACTAAGCCGCCTAAAGGCGGCAAGTGCTTATACCGCGTCCCAAGCGGCTGCGTATCCGTGCGAAGCACGGATTAGCGCATAGCTCGCTTGGGAGAAAGAAAAAGAC
>JBPCVS010000085.1:0-2930 GCA_051010295.1 Parvibaculales bacterium
GCACTTGTGTGCCGACAGCTGGCGCAATGTCGGGGTCAAGAAAATCAACATCAAAGCTGAGATGCAGCAAACCATTTTCCGCTCGCACCCGCGCAAGAAATTCGCGCAGTGGCGGCACAACGCCATGTTCATCAATGGTGCGCATATCATGCACGGTAATGCCGCACTCATTGACCATTTTGCGCTCGCTATCGTCAACTGAGCGAATACCCATCATACAGATATTTTTGGGGTCAACCTTGTGTTCCAATTCTGCCTCAAGCACGCCATCAAAACCCGGCAACCCACAGAAAAACGAAACAGGCATGCCGTGGATATTGCCCGAAGGCGAGGTTTCAAATGTGTTGAAATCGGTATGGGCATCAAGCCACAAAATAAATAGCGGTCGCTCAAGATGCGCGGCATGCGCACATAGCCCAGTCACCGTGCCCATCGCCAAAGAATGGTCGCCGCCCAGAATAAGCGGGAAATGCCCCTGTTTGGCAATTTCTTGCGTCGTTTCTTTAAGGCTTTGTGTCCACGCGATAGAGTCGCTCAGATTTTTCACATGACTCACTTGCGGCACAGAGCGGCTGAGTTTGGCGGGGTGCGTGTTGCCATAATCGCTCACCGCATAACCAAGCTCTTGCAACACTTCAACCAAACCTGCCACGCGCATAGCATCAGGCCCCATCAGGCAACCGCGCAACCGCGATCCATAATCAACCGGCGCACCAATAATAGCAATCGTCTTATTTTGTTTCATATCATCTTACCTCATGGCTTGTTGTGTTAGCCCAAATAAATCGCGTGGGTTTTCGGGGTTGGCCAACAGGTCAAGTGCCGTCATATTTTCAATTTGGTCAAGATGGTCATAGACAAACCTTAGGGAAGAAAAATCCTCAATGGCAAAGCCGACACCATCAAACAATGTGGTTTGCTCGGCACTGGTGCGGCCGGGCAACTCACCTGATAAGACTTTCCAAAATTCGGTCACGGGATGGTCAGCCGCTAATTGTTGAATATCGCCCTCAATCCGCGTTTGCTCGGCATATTCTACAAAAATCGTTGAGCGATGCAAAATGTCGGTATGAATTTCGGTTTTGCCCGGACAATCGCCGCCGATGGCGTTGATGTGAATGCCCGCGCCAATCATATTATCGGTCAAAATTGTTGCGCATTGCTTGTCGGCCGTGCAGGTGGTTACAACCTGCGCGCCTTGCACCGCCGCCTGTGCCGATGTGCAGGTGATGATTTCTAAACCCGTGTCGCGCAAATTGGCCGCGCATTTGGCAGTGGCGGCCGCGTCAATGTCATACAGCCGCACCGTGCTAATGCCAAAAGCCGCTTTCATCGCCAAAGCTTGAAACTCGGACTGCGCGCCATTGCCAATGAGTGCCAAAGTGGAGGCATTTTTGGGTGCCAAATGTTTGGCCACCAATGCCGAAGTGGCGGCGGTGCGCAACGCCGTTAATAAAGTCATTTCGCTCAACAATACGGGATAGCCTGAATCAATATCGGAAAACATGCCAAAGGCGATGACGGTTTGCATGCCTTGTTTGGTGTTTTTGGGGTGGCCATTAACATATTTGAATCCGAAATTTTGTTGGTCATTGGTTGGCATGAGTTCAATAACACCGCCCGGCGAATGTGCGGCAAAGCGGGGCGACTTGTCAAATTCTGCCCAACGTAAATAGTCCGATTTGATATAGTCCATCAATCCGAGAATGAAATTCTCAACACCCATAGCGCAAACAAGGCGCGCCATCTGGTCAACGCTGACAAAGGGAACAGCAGATGAGATTGTCATGACTGGTTCTCCAATTATAAAGTGGCCATCTGGCCTGCATCGGCATTATGCGCACCATAATATGAAAGTTTTTTGTCAAAGAAAATTGCAATACTTTGGACTATTTGCTAGTTTTTTATGCAGTTTGCTATCTTTGACTGTCTATATTGTCAGTTTTGAGTCAAAATGACGGAGACGACACCATGCATAATCGCCGCCCTTTACAAATCTATGATTCGCTTGACCGCGAGCTGATTTCCATTTTGCGCCGCGATGGGCGCGCCCCCATTGCTAAACTGGCTGACTTGTTGAATGTGTCGCGTGGCACCGTGCAAAATCGTTTGAATCGGCTGGAAGAGTCGGGGGCTATTCTTGGCTTTACTATCCGTGTGCGCGAGGAGTCGGACGAAACCAGCGTTGCGGCGATTATGCTGATTGAAGTGGCGGGCAAAAGCACAGATGAAGTGATTAAAAGCCTGCGCGGTATGCCCGAATTGGTTAAAATTCATACAACCAATGGCGCGTGGGATTTGGTGGCGGAAATCCGCACCGAAAGTCTTGGTTCATTTGACCAGATATTGGGGCGCGTGCGGCTGATTGCAGGGGTGGTGAGCAGCGAAACGTGTATTTTGTTGAGCTCTGTTGTCTAAAGTTTTTCTAGCGGCACGTAATCTATATCAAAGCCAAAACAGCGCGGCGCGACAACTTGCAAGGCGCGGGGGGTGCGATAAAAATCGGGGCAGCCAACCGCGAAAACCGCCACGCGCTGGCCATAGCGCAGCCGCTCGGTGTTAATTGGCACAGAGGTTTCATAATCAACAATAATGATGAGGTCTGGCACACTGGCAATCACGCGCTCGCCCAGCCGTGCCAGCAGATATTCATTTTTTATATCCACCCGTAGCGATGTCCCAGTTTGATTAAATGGCTCAATGGTGGCCTCGCCAATATCATAGCCGCCGATAATGCGCGTTGCTTTGTCGGTTACTTTGCCGACATGCAACAGGCGGCAAGTGCCATAAATTGAAGGCGCGAATAATTTTTGCAGTGGCGCAAGCAAATCATTGGCGATGCCGCGATTGGCGCGCAATGTTTTGCCCAACGCGCAAGAAAAACTCAAAGTTCCCGAAATAATCGCATCTTTCAACTGCGCCCCACTCAT
>JBPCVS010000086.1:0-6844 GCA_051010295.1 Parvibaculales bacterium
GTGTAGCTTAGCCCCGCCGCCTCAAAATAAAGCCCCGCCGCGCAAATAAGTTGCACCCCGCTACCGCTAGACACTTCGGCAATAAATTCAACATCACGCCCCAAATCAGATGGGCATGGGTCAATCACTGTTGCCACCCCATAATCTTTTAATTGCTGAAAAGCAGCAATGGCGCGCACCAAAGCCTCATCGCGCTGAAATTTTGGAAAACGACTATCAAGAAACCAGCCGGGAAAACCAACCAGCACATGCTCATGCACCAAAGTTTTGCCTAAATCAGCCAACGGCTTTTTGCCCGTTACTGTCATTATATGCGTCATAAGGTTAGCCCGCCATCCACCACCAGCGTGTGGCCTTGAACATAGCTGGCCAAAGGCGAGGCTAAAAACAACGCGGCACCCGCCATCTCCTCTGGTGTGCCAGCGCGATGCAAGGGGATAGAGCGCAACGCGCCTTGCATGCGTTTGGGATTATCGGTTGTCGCTTTGGTGAGTTTGGTTTCCACCAGACCCGGCGCGATACCATTGACGCGGATACCATCACGCGCCCACGCTTGGCCTAAAGTTTTGGTTAAGCTAATCGCGCCCGCCTTGCTGGCGGCATAGGCAGGGTTGCCGATATTGGCCTGCATACCCGAAATTGAACTGATAATAATGAGGCTACCATTGCTGGCCGCCAGCTCTGCGTGGAATTTATTGGCGCAATGCAACAAACTATCCAAATTGACCGATAGCACCTCATCCCAGCCCGATTTTTCAAATTCGCCACGTTCATAAACCACAACGCCTTGACACAACACCAGCACATCCAGCCCATCAAACGGCTTTTGCGCGGCGGTGATTTGCGCAAAATCACCCACATTCACACAGCTATAGCCCAGCCCTGATAAATCTGAACCCTCGTCAATTTTATAATCATTGGGCGCGGCGCGGGTGCCCCACACATGCACCTGCGCACCTTGCTTTTGAAATCCATGCGCAATACCATTGCCGATACCGCTTGAGCCACCAATAATAAGAGCTTTTTTACCAGAAAAATTAAGTGCCTTTTCCATCGGGCTTTACTCAATCGCCTGTGCTAGTTTTTCATAGGCGGTAACAAAATCTTGCTTAAATTCTTGCACAACTTGGCCTGCAGAAATCGACTCATTCATCAAGCCAACCCCCTGCCCCACCCAATAGGTCGCCAATTCTTTGGCACCCGCATGGCCGCCTTGCGCCAATTTGTCAATGCGTTGCAAAGGCGGCTCGCTCACCATGCTTTGCAGAGGCATCGGCAAAGGGGTGGGCGCGGCCTCGCCTTCCCAAGCATCGGTCCATGGGCTGCGCAACTGGCGCGAATGTTTGCCCGTGCGCGAGCGTGAGCGCACTGTATCTCGCGAGCTGGCGGCCAGCATTTTTTCTTTCACAATCGGGTTGGTTTCGGCTTCGGTGGTGGTTAGCCATACCGAGCCACACCACGCGCCCGCCGCGCCCATGCTCATTGCGGCCGCCATTTGTGTTCCAGTGGTTATGCCGCCCGCCGCCAACACTGGCACATTGGCACCCACCTTATCCAGCTCGCGGCAAATTTCAGGTATCAGCACCATTGTCGGCACATCGCCACAATGGCCGCCCGCTTCGCCGCCAGCGGCAATCAGCACATCCACGCCAGAAGCCACTTGCGCCAGCGCGTGTTCTTTTGCGCCCACCAGCGCACCAACTTTCACATTATGTTGCGCCGCCATTTCCTGCATAGATTTTGGCGGCACACCCAGCGCATTGACAATCAATTTAATCGGATGCTTAAACGCCACCTGCATAGAGCGAATCGCCCCTTCTTCTTGCAGATTTTCAGCAAAAGTGCCGCTATTGGCAATCGCGCCATCATCTTCGGTTGCAATGTCATAATCGGCCAGCAATTTATTGACAAAATCACGATGCGCCTGCGGGATATTTTTGGCTATTTTCGCCGCATCAAGCTTTTCGCCCTTGCCTTCAAATTTATTCGGCACAATCAAATCCACCCCATAAGGCTTGCCATCAATATGCGCGTCAATCCAATCCATCTCTTCTTTCAATCGGTCGGGCGGCAAATTAACCGCGCCAAATATGCCCATACCCCCCGCTTTGGATACAGCCACCACCACATCGCGACAATGGGTGAAGGCCAATAGCGGAAATTCAATATCAAACATTTCACAAATGGGTGATTTCATTATCTGTCTCCTATTTTTGATTGGTTTGTCCTAAAACATGTTCAACATAAATCGGTGATGACCAAGCGCGTTCTTTAATAGAAGCCGCGCAAGTGTCATCTGCCGCAGTTCTTTCATCGCCATAGCAAAGATTAACCGATACGCAATTACCTGCATCATCATAGGTGCAACGCAAATTATCGCCATTCATTTTTTTGGTTGGCTCTTGCACTGCGCGCACATAATAGGTGGCCATACGATGCCCATCGGCAAAGCTCGGATCGCGGAATTTGAAAGCACAGCCCGTGCCATTGTCTTTGCATTGATAGGTTGCCCATGGGTCATCAATCAAACCAGCGACATCTTCGTCAGGCGAAATTTGTGGCCGAACACGGATAATATCAATATGCGTTATTTTATGCCGTTCGCCAGATGGGTTAAAACATTCACCCGCGCAAAGCTTTTGTGTGCGTGTTGCCCCCAAAGCATCAATAGTGCTGTCAGGGCAACCCGGTTTTTGCTTGAGCGCGCCCACTGCTTTCACCTCAAATAAGGGCGATTGCGCGGTTTGCACTGTGCTACCCATTGGTGCGCCGCGCCGCGTGTTGAACCATAAAAGAATACGCGCCCCACTGGTGGCATAGGTTTCGCGGCGTTCCAATGCGTCAAAAATTTCATCACGCCCACGCCCATTGGCATGCACCGCCGCCAAGCCGCCTGAAGTCCAAAAACTCGCTTGACGTTCCATTTCGGTCGCGCCAAAACCACGTGCGGCAATCGCATCACGGTCAAGTGGCATAGAAATCGCGCTCGCCTCGCCTTTCGGATATAGTCGTTCCACCCAATCTGCCCGCACCTGCACCGCCTCTGTGTTACGCAAGCGGTCAACGGGCTTATAGCCTGTGCCGGGCCGCGCCCGATGATTATCGCTAGAGGCAATAAAACCCCAATTCATGCGTTTAGGCGCGCCTGCTTCGTCAAAATTGCGAATGGCCAGCGCGTATTGCACACTATTGGCGGGGCGATAGCCAAAAGATGGCAAAAAGCAATCGCGGCATTGGCCAGCATCCAACCATTCTTCAATTTTTGTGCCGGGCACCGTCAAATGCGCCGCTATGCTGGCATTGGCGGCATGGTTGCGCGCTTGGGCGGCGGCATCTTCGCAAATGGCGGGCAGTTGTTCGGTGGCCAAACAACGTTCACGAATAATCTCACCCGCTTGCCAGCAAGTCGGCAAATAATTGGCTTGCGGTGCTGGGCAACTGCCGGTGCCATCTTCATTGATAATCACCGACCGCCATGTGCGATATTCCTCAGAATTGCCATGCCCCGACATAATTTCCATCAGGCGAAACCTATCTGGCACATTTTCAGCTTTTAGATGTTTGTCATAAGTTACACCTGTTGGGGTATAAAAACCCCATGTTGAACCATGCGGAATCACCAAAGGTGTAACACCTTGTGCATCAAGGCTGGCCATCAAATCCGCCGGGGTTTCGGCAATCTCAAAACAGCTATCAGGCAGTTGCGCGATTGGCGTGTCGGGGTGGCATAATGGCGTTTGTGCCGAAAGTTGCAGATATTTCCGAATATCAAAATAATCCTGCCGATTGGGAAAATCCAATATGGATAAAGCCAATGGCACCAGATTTTTGCCATTGGTGCGCAACGCATCCACCGCCACACCACCAGAAGCAATTGGACGTTTAGATAATTTTTCATCTTCAAGGTCGCGGAAAATAACATTTTTATGGCCAAAATGTTCCTCTGGAGTCGCGCCAACTTGCGTCCACTCAAAACCAATAAAGCTTGTTAAGTCGGGGTTTTTCGGGTCAGAGGACAAAGCATTACAAGCCCGAATACTTTGTTTTGTATCCTCCCATAGGCGCGGCGTGGCCGCCTCTGCATGGTCGGTAATCGCCCAAAAATCAATCGCCGAACAATGCCGTGCATAATCGCAAGCATCAGCCAGTTGGTGAATCCCCTCACCACCATAAATCGGCAATGACCACACAAAAGCATCGGTTGAATTGGTTGTATGCACATGCAAATCACCAAATAAAATTTGTTTATTGAGGCGGGGTTGCATCTCTTCAACGGCGGTTTTGAAATATTGTTCGCGTTCCTGCATCAAAATTTGCGGACGCGCATCTCCCATAATTTCGCCCGGCCCACGCGCCACGCCATACCAGTCGCGCACAAGCCCAGTGGCATAAATTAACAATACCACCAGCACCGCCACCGCAATAGCAAAAATCGGATGCATGTGCAGTATTGGATTGTTTTTCTTGCCGCGTTTGCCCCGCCCTGTTTGTGGCGTTTTGCGCACATTTTCTTTGGTGGATTTTTTGGTTGATTTGGGTGCTTTTGCCATTTTTCTCCCCTTATTATTTTATTATTGTCTCATTACCTTATTTGATTTTAATTTGCCCGCAAACGCAAATGAAATGTTGCACTGGCATAACTAACCATCTCCTCTGCCGCATTGAACAATTCTGCATCAACAAAAGCAACAGATTTTCCTAACCGTAGCACATTGCCTTTGGCCATATAGCGGCCCGGCTGGCCAGCACGCAAATAGCTGGTTTTCAATTCCAATGTTGAATGCCCACCATATTTTTTCATGTCCAACTGGCCACGAATGGCCACCCCGCAAGCCGTATCTAGCATGGTAGCATAAGCTCCACCATGCAACACACCCTGAAAATTGAGAAATTGCGCGCCAATATCAAAAGTAACTTCCGACTTGCCACCCTCCATCAGCCGAATTTCACGGCCAATAAAATTGCCCAATGTTTGGCTATCGGGCGGTATGCCTTCAACGGGTATATCCTTATACATTAGCGCACTTTACCGATAATCTCATGGGCTGCAAGCCGCGTCATATAATTCGGCAAATTTTTGAGCGACGCATCCAATGGCTGGCCAAGCTTTTGCATCATATTAACAATCGGATAAAAACAACAATCAACATAGGTCAATCGCTGGCCGCAAATATAATCGCAACCGTGCATTTGTGCATCCAGCCACGCCAGCCCATCAGCCGCCAAAGATTTGGACGGCGCGGATAGGGTTTCGTGAATGGCCATGCGGCTGGCAAAAAAATCTTTGCCCTCACCATTGCGAAACCCCGCCATCATGGGCGCGATAATCAAATAATCCACCTGCCGCATCCGCATGCGCGTTATGGCGCGTTCGCGTGCATCAGCACCACATAATATCGGGTCGGGCTTCAGCTCTTCCAGATATTCAGCAATCGCCGCCACTTCCGCAATCACTGTGCCATCATCAAGCTGCAAGCAAGGCAACTGGCCGGCGGGGTTGATTTTGCAAAATGCGTCACCGCGATTTTCACCCCCCATCAAATCCACCATTTGTGTTTCAATATCCATTTGCTTAATGCCGACAATGGCTTCCAACGCGGCTGGATTGGGCGCGTTTTTGGTTGTATAAATTTTCATATCAAACTCCCCTCAAAAAATTATAATAATGCGGCTATTCTTGGTAAAAGCAGAAAAATTTGCAATAGTTAATCATAGAGAAATGGGAAACAATTTTGCCACATAAAAATCAAAGCGGGCCTCAACAATGGTTTTTCGGATGGGCAGTTTTGCTGGCCGTAACCTATAGTTTGTTTATTGGCGCAGGCGCGGTGTTTTATGCCATGTCGGTTTTATTGCGCGCCATTATTGCCGAAACGGGGTTTAGTGTCGCGCAAATATCCACCGCCACCACTATTTTTCTCACCACAGGCGGGCTGGCGGGCATTGCCATTGGCGAGCTTATCTCGCGCTATGATGCGCGTTATGTGGTCAGCATCGGTAGCGTGATTATTGTTATGTCATTTTGGTTATTGCCCGAAATCAGCTCACTCACCTCCATTTATTTTACCTATATTTTGCTGGGGCTGGGCTATTCTATGACCGCGCTTGTGCCAGCCACCACCATCGTAGCACGATGGTTTGTGCGGCGGCGGGCTTTGGCTATCGCGCTCACCCAATCTGGTTTGTCGCTGGGCGGCATTTTGCTCACTCCCATTTTGGCCAACATGCTTGATACAGATGGGCTAGAAGCTTTGCGTCACCCCTATTTGCTGGCGGCTATTTTATTCAACATACCGCTTGTGATTTTGCTAATGCGTCCCTCGCCGCAAAGCATGGGGCAACACCCCGATGGCGACAAAATTGCCAGTGCCGATGATAATCCACATAATATGGGGCTGCTGGCCGCCCAAGCTTTGCGCTCGCGGTTTTTTCTGTGGTGCGCGCTGGCGGCAATATGCACTTTGCTGGTGCAGGTTGGCACCATTGCGCATATTTATAATTGGGGGCTAGAGCGCGCCAACCCCTCTATGGCGGCCATCACTGTTGCCTCGCTGGCTTTTTCTTCAATGATTGGCCGTCTGGTTTGCGGCTTTATTTTACACCGCATCAATCTGTTTTATTTTGCGTTGAGCATTTATTCTATACAAGCCATTGCCGCGCTCGGCATGGCAATGGCACAAGGCACAATGCTAGTTTTGGTGGCAACAATTTGCTTTGGTATTACGGTTGGCAATGGGCTGATGGCGCAACCTTTGCTGATTGGCGCGGCTTTTGGTGGGCGCGATTTTGCGCGTATTTTAAGCTATCACCAGCTTGTTATGAATATCGGCGTGGCGGCGGGGCC
>JBPCVS010000087.1:0-5713 GCA_051010295.1 Parvibaculales bacterium
GGCGGGTTTGACGTGGCGAGGCGGTGTTCCGTTACAGACGACATTTTGAAACAAAACCTTTGAGGGCTTCTTTTGGGTTGCCCTTATGGGGTGTCGTCTATGTGGAGAAAGTGATGATAAAAATAAAAGTAATTATTCTGGTATTGGTTTTGGGGGTTGCACCCATCAGCTTTGCCAATGGGGAAGAGTTTGTTAATGAAATTATTGTGTCGGCAACGGGTATTCCCACGACAATCGGGCAGTTGGGGGTGAGCGTTGATGTTATCACTGCGGAAGATTTGCGCCGTAACCAAATCACTTATTTGCAAGACGCACTCAAGTTAAAAGCGATTAATGTGCCGCAATATGGTGGACGCGGCACTTCGGCTAATGTGTTTTTGCGCGGGTTGCCCGGCAAATATACCGCGCTTGAGGTGGATGGCATTTCGCTATTTGACCCGAATTTTAACCAAGTGTTGTGGCAAGATGTGGTGACCGATAATGTGGAGCAAATAGAAATTTTGCGCGGTTCGCAATCTATTTTGTATGGCAGCAGCACCATTGCGGGCGTGATTTCGCAATTCACTGCGATTGGCAGCATAGATGGCGCAAGCCAAAGCAATTTGCGGCTTGAGGCAGGTTCATTTGCTACAAGTGAGCTGGTGCTAAGCCAACGCGGGGCGGTCGGTGCGCTGGATTATGGTTGGGCTTTGGGGGCAGTGGAAACCGATGGCATCTCCGCCGCTACCAAACAGGCTGGTAGCGAACAACTCGCCACCGAAAAAGACGGCTATGAAAATACGCGCTTTAATGGGCGGGCGCAACTGGCGGTGTCGGATAATCTGACATTTGACTTTGCGGCGCGTTATGCCGAAGGCGAAGTGGAATTTGATGGTTATGATGCGGCTTTTATGTTCGGTGACAAATTGGGCAAAGGTGAAAATTTTACCCGTCAAGCGGGGCGTGTGGGGCTGGCCTATCAACGCGGCAATGACAAACAGACATTAGATGTAAGTTTTTATGATAGCGAAACCGAGCAGGTGACAAATTTTGTCGCTGATGATGGCGAAACTGCTGGCCGCGACAAGTTGGCCTATCGCGGCATTTTTGGGCTTGAACAAAATATACAAATGGTGCTGGGGGCAGAAATAGTGCGAGAAACCCTCAAAACCAGTGTGGCCAGTTGGGATGTTGATAATGAGGCCATTTATGCTTTGGTGCAAGCTCCGCTTGGCGCAACAAGTTTGACTTTAGCAGCGCGGCTGGATGACCATGAGTTTTTTGGTAATCATGGCACTCATCGTTTGACACTGGCTTATGCGGCTTCCGAACAGATTATTTTGCGCGGTAGCTATGGCACTGGCTTTAAGTCACCAACTTTGTATCAGCTTTTTAATGCCACTTGGGGCAATAGTGATTTGCAACCAGAGAAAAGCGATAGCCGCGAAATCGGGCTTGACTATATTTTCGGGCAAAGCGCGTTTGGGCTAACTTTCTTTGAAGTGGAAATTGATAATTTGATTGACTGGGTTTGGCCAGATGGATATGCGCAGAGTGATGGCACGCGTGAAACCGAGGGGGTAGAATTGTCATTTGATACGCAGGTGACGGACAGGCTGTCGGCTAATTTATCAGGCAGTTATATTAAGGCGCGTGAATCGGGCGGCCAACGTGCTGTGCGCGTGCCGCAAAATCAGGCGACAATGTCGCTATTTTACCAACTCAATGAGCGGTTGCAATTTGGTTTGGGCGCGCAATATGTGCATGATGTGGTGGATGTTGGCGGCGTTGGGCTAGATGATTATACATTATATAATGTGCGGGCGCACTATCAGCTCAGCGATGCTTTTGCCCTCTATGGGCGGATAGAAAATGCTGGTGATAAGACTTATGAAACTGTCAAAAATTATGGTGCGCCCGGGCGGGCTTTTTATATGGGAATAAATGCGCGTTTTTAAGGCTGTAATTTTATGTCATAATAAAGCCGATGCGGATTGTTTCTCTACTTCCTAGCGCGACAGAACTTGTTGCCGCGCTGGGCATGGCTGATAAATTGGTTGGTCGGTCACATGAATGTGACTGGCCAGACGGGTTTGCGCATTTGCCAGTGCTGACTGCGCCTAAACTTAACCCGCAAGCCGAAGCCGCCACCATTGATAAATCGGTGCGTGCATTGGTGGAGCAGGGGGTTTCGGTTTATCGGCTGGATGCTGACCAGATAAAGCGGCTGGCACCAGATTTTGTTATCACGCAATCGCAATGCGAATTATGCGCGGTTAGCTTGGCAGAAGTGGCCGCAGCACTACAAGATTGGGTGGAGGGAACACCGCCGCCGCAGCTCATATCTTTAGAGCCAATGCGCTTGGCGGATATTTTTACCGATATTGCCAAACTCGCCAAAGCTTTACAGGTGGAAGCAAAAGGTGCGCAACTGATTGCCGCCATGCAAGCTGGTTTTGCCGCCCTAGACAATAAATTGCATGCCAAGCTGAAAAATACGCCGCGCCCAAAAGTGTTTTTTATGGAATGGAGTGCCCCGCTTATGGGGGCGGGCAACTGGATACCAGAAATTATAATACATGGTGGCGGTGCGCCGCTGTTGGGGCATATAGGCGAACATTCGCCAGTGGTAAATTGGGACGATATTGAGGCCGCCAATCCAGATGTGATTATTATCGGGCCTTGCGGTTTTAACATTGAGCGCACACGTTTTGAGCTGGCCGCTTTGGAAAAACAGCCGCGCTGGCAGTCTTTACGCGCCGTGCGCAAAGGTGCGGTTTATCTGGTTGATGGCAATTTTTATTTTAATCGCCCAAGCCCGCGCTTGCTTGATAGTGCGCAAATTATTGCCGAAATTTTGCACCCCGACCTATGCCCCGCCGCCCCAAATCAGATGCGATGGGTGCAACATGGTTGAGGCTTTACAGCTTGAAAATGTGCATTATGAAATGCGTGGCCACATTTTGCTAACAAAGGTGAGCCATATATTTGCGGCAGGTTGCATAAGCGTGGTGGTGGGGCCAAATGGGGCGGGCAAAACCACTTTGCTAAAATTGGCGAGCGGGTTATTGTCGCCCACCACTGGCCAAATCAGCTTTTTGGATAATGCGGGGGCAAGCGATTTTTCCGACCCGCAAAAACGCGCCCAACGCATTGCTTATTTGCCGCAATTTCCCACCAGTGCGTGGCCTTTGGCGGTGCGCGATGTGGTGGGGCTGGGGCTGTTGCCCGAACCCGCTATGCCAGAAGATGAACGCCTGTCGCGCATTGATGCGGTGCTTAAAAAATGCCGCGTGGCGCAATTTGCCAGCCGCTCGGTTACAGAATTGTCAGGTGGTGAACGCGCCAAAGTGATGTTGGCGCGGCTGTTGGTTGGCTCGGCACAATTTTTATTGCTAGATGAACCCGTGCAATCGCTGGACCCCGCAGGGGCGCATGCGATATTGGATATTTTGCAAGCCGAAGCACAGGCGGGGCGCGGCATTGTGCTGGTGTTGCACGCGCTTAATTTGGCGCGCCGCTATGGTGATGAAGCGGTGCTGATGCGCGGTGGGCGCGTGGTGGCCACAGGCGCGGCAAATGCGGTCTTTACGCCGCCGCAATTACAATCTATTTTTGATAGTGAATTTGAAAGTGTTGGGGATTATGTGTTTCCCACTTTTAAGAATGGTCATGCGAATAATGAAAAAATGGAGTGATGATGTCGCGCATTGTGATTGATGGGGTGAGTAAAAATTTTGGCGCATTATCGGCATTGGATAATGTGTCATTGTCGCTGGAGGCTGGGCGGTCTTTGGCCTTGATTGGGCCCACGGCGGCGGGCAAATCGGTGCTGTTGAAATGTCTGGTCGGGCTATATGCCACCAGTGGCGGCCAGATTTTGATTGATGGCGAAAAAATGGGCGAGGCCACCACGCGCCCGCATGCCCTCAAAAGGCGTATTGGTATGTTGTTTCAGCAAAATGCTTTATTTGACAGCTTGCCTGTTTGGGAAAATATCGCTTTTCAACTGATTGCCGATGGCTTGCCGCGCCGCCAAGCGCGGGCTCGCGCTGAAGAATTATTGCCGCGTGTTGGCTTGCCCGCCAGCACGTCCACGCTTTTTCCATCTGATTTATCAGGCGGTATGCAAAAGCGCGTTGGCTTTGCCCGCGCCATTGCCACCCAGCCCGATATTGTGTTGCTGGATAATCCGACGGCGGGGCTTGACCCGATTTTGGCGGCGCGGGTGGATGCGATGATTGGCGGCTTGGTGCATAATAGCCAGACTTGTGTTATATCGGTTACGGGCAATATGGTGGGCATCACCGAGGCCTATGACGAAATTGCCGTGTTGCATGATGGCGTGTTGCGTTGGCATGGCACAGGCAAAGAAGCCGAGAGCGATGAAAATTTGTGGTTGCGGCAATTATTGGCAGGCCAACGCGATGGCCCAATCACCACGCGCATAGCGGCAGCTTAAAGGAAATTAAAGGAGATAAAAATGTTTGGACGCGAGCAAAAATTACAAATGCCAACAGCAGAGAGTGCGCTGAAAGGGCGCGAAGCGGCGGTGGCCGTGCCAGCACGGCATTTTGTGTTGGATACGCCAATGGTTGCGCCATGGCCAGAAAGTTGCGCAATCGCGCTGTTTGGAATGGGCTGTTTTTGGGGTGCGGAGCGCAAATTTTGGGAGGCTGATGGTGTATATTCTACGCAGGTTGGCTATGCGGCAGGTTTAACGCCCAACCCGACTTATGAAGAAGTGTGTTCGGGCGCAACCGGCCATAATGAAGTGGTGCAGGTGGTGTTTGATACCGATAAAACCGATTTTGAAAAAATGTTGCAAATTTTTTGGGAAAATCATAACCCGACGCAAGGGATGCGGCAGGGCAATGATGTTGGCACACAATATCGCTCTGGCATTTACACCCATTCATCCGCACAAAAACAAGCCGCTTTGGCCAGCCGCGATGCGTTTCAGTCGGCTTTGCGCCAAGCGGGTTATGATGAAATAAGCACCGAAATTGACGAAGCACCGATATTTTATTATGCCGAGGATTATCACCAGCAATATCTAGGCAAAAACCCGAACGGCTATTGCGGTTTGGGCGGCGTGGGGGTCAGCTGTCCTATAGGAATTAGCGTCCAACCGCGTTAGCGGTTGGCGGCCAGTCCAAAGCCGCCCGCGCATTATGCGAGCCAGAGGCGGAAGGCGCACTAATGCCGATAAATCGGCAAGTGCTTTTACCGCGTAGCGAAGCATAATTTACGCAGGGGCATGGCTTTGGAGAGAAATTAATGTCTTAAAATTGCCGCGACAAACTCAAGGAAAAGCGTCTGTCTTCGCCTGCAAAATAACGGCTATTGCCAAACCAAAAATCGGCGCGTTTGGCATAGGCGGTGTCCAGCAGATTTAATATCGTCAAACTTAGCATTGTGCCTTGCGCGGTTTCATGGGTGAGGCGCAAATCATATAAATCATGGCCGCCATATTCTGTGGTGTTGGCCGCATCCATAAAATAAGCCCCAACATGTTGCCAGTTTAATGTGGCTTTGCTGGTTTCGCCAAATTGATAGGTGAGGGCGGCATTGCCCAAAATTTTTGGCGCGCCATCAATTTTATTACCACTGCTTATTTGCTCGGTCGGATTGGTCTGAAAGTTAGCACTAAATTTGCGGTCAAACTCATATTCATGGTCGGCATAGGTCAAATTACTGGTGAGTTGCCAATCATCACTCATTTGCCAGTCCA
>JBPCVS010000088.1:0-10635 GCA_051010295.1 Parvibaculales bacterium
GTTTTTTGGCTCACCATAAAATGCCGCCATATTTGCGCGGGCATACCCCCGCCAGTTACTTTGCGCATGGGGCGGCCATCATCATTGCCCACCCACACGCCAGCCACCAGCGCACCGCTATAGCCAACAAACCACGCATCGCGCCAATTTTGCGAAGTGCCAGTTTTGCCCGCCAGTTGCAAGCCAGAAATTGCGGCGCGCCTGCCTGTGCCTTTTTCCAATGCATAAACCAGCATATCATTAAGCGCGTGAATATAGTTTGGGTTGACCAGTTGCGGCGGCGGTGAGGGGCGGCGGTTATAAAGCTGGGTGCCATTGGCGGTAATAACCGATTGAATAACATGCGGCACAATCTGCCGCCCACCATTAGCAAAATGGGCATAAACCGTTGTCAAATCCAGCAAAGTGACTTCAAAACTACCCAAGGCCAAAGATGGTTGTGGGCGCAACACTGAGCGAATGCCCAAGCGGTGCGCCATATCAATAATCGCGCCGCGCCCCGTTTGTTCGGTGAGTTGTGCCGCCACAGTGTTGATGGATAAAGCCAAAGCCTCGCGCAAACTCACTTGCCCGCGATAGCTGTCATCATAATTGCTAGGCGACCAGCCATTAATATCTATCGGCTCATCTACAAATATATTATCAGCCTCAAACCCCGCTTTGAGGGCGGTTAAATAAACAATCGGCTTAAAGGACGAGCCCGGCTGACGGCGCGCCAAAACCGCCCGATTATATTGGCTTTTAAGATAGCTACGCCCGCCGACAATAGCGCGTATTGCCCCGTCAGGTGTCATCACCACCATAGCCGCTTGCTGGGCATTGCGTAAATCGGCATGACTATCCATTATTCTTTTCAAAGCGAACTCAGCCGCCGCCTGCAATTTTGGGTCAAGGGTGGTAATCACATCAAGGTCGGTGCGTGGCCGCCCTACAAAATCGGGCAGTAAATCTTGCACCCAGTCAATCGCATAAGGCGCGATTTCACGCACTGGACGGCTGATTTTTATCGGCTGGGTGGCCGCCCAATTTGCTTCATCAGCCGTAATTTTATTCATTTCTTGCATGGCTTGTAAAACCAGTTGGCGGCGCATAATGGCCGCTTGTGGGTCACGCGTTGGCGCATAGCGCGATGGGGCTTTAAGCAGCCCCGCCAAAATAGCCGCCTCATCCAATGTAAGATTTTGCACCGAACGACCAAAATAGCTTTGCGCGGCGGTACTGATGCCATAAGCACCATTGCCGAAATAAACGCGATTGAGATAGAGTGCCAAAATTTCCTGTTTGGAAAATTGCGCTTCCAGCCAAAAAGCCAATAATAATTCTTGGATTTTGCGTTTGAGGGTGCGCTCTGGCGTTAAAAACACATTTTTAGCAAGTTGCTGGGTGAGCGTTGAGCCACCTTGTTGCAAACGGCGGGCGCGTAAATTAACCAACATGGCACGCGCCAGCCCACGCGGGTCTAGCCCGATATGAGAAAAAAACCGCCTATCTTCAATGGCCACCACCGCATCAACCAAATGGGCGGGTAAGTCACGATATTGAACAGGCTGGCCGCCTTTGCGTCCGCGCTGTGCCAAAGGCATATCAAGGGCCGAATAAAACCGCACTTCTGGTGCGTAATCAACATCCCACAGATTATCGGTGCGCGGCAAAGTAAGCGCGAAATAAAACACCGCAATAAATAGCGCGATAGCACCCCACGCCAGCGCAATCAGCCCCCAATAGCCGACCCGCCGCAATTTACGCCCCTTACGCTCTGCGGTTGCGCCCTCACTCATCAAACCATCCACTAAATATCCAAATTAGACACAGCCAGCGCATTGTCTTGAATAAACTGGCGGCGCGGCTCTACAACATCACCCATAAGTTGTTGAAACAGCGCATGACTTTCAGAGCCATCTTGCACTTTAACCTGCAACAAGGAACGCGCATCACAATCAAGCGTGGTCTGCCATAATTGTTCGGGGTTCATTTCACCCAACCCTTTATAACGTTGCAACGCAATACCCTGCTGGCCTTGCTTTAATATGGCGTTTAGCAATTCAAGCGGGGTGTTGATATTGATTGTTTTGTCTTTAATTTGTAATTGTGCGGGGTCAAGAAAAACCGCCTGTAATTGCGAAGCCATATCATCCAACTGGCGGGCATCGCTAGAAGCAATAAGCGGGCCATCAATGTTGACGGTTTCGCGCACCCCGCGCAATTCCCGAATAAAAGTAAGGCCGCCATCACCCGATGGGCTGGCCTGCCAGCCGCGCTCCACCTCGTCCAGCACACGATTAAGCCGTGCGGCAATATATTGCGAGCTTTGCTCAGCCAATTCAGCTTTGGACAAAATATCGGGCGACAAAGCACCAGCAATCGCTGTTTGCTCAATAATAAATTTTGGATAACGCGGCGGCAAACCATCTAAAATAGCGCGCACTTTGCGCGCTTGTTGCACCAATGCCGCCAAATCAGCACTGGCGCGTTGCTCACCTGAAGCCAAATTTAGCACCGCACCTTCTAGCCCTGCTTCAATGAGATAATCTTCCAAAGCGGCTTCATCTTTGAGATAGGTTTCCGAACTTTGGCGGCGGATTTTATAAAGTGGCGGCTGGGCGATATAAAGATACCCGCCCTCAATAATTTCTAGCATTTGCCGATAAAAGAAAGTCAACAACAAGGTGCGAATATGCGCCCCATCAACATCAGCATCGGTCATGATGATAATTTTATGATAGCGCAATTTTTCAATGTTAAAATCCTCAATACCGATACCTGTTCCAAGTGCGGTAATCAATGTGCCAATTTCATTAGAAGACAACATTTTATCAAGCCGTGCGCGTTCAACATTGAGAATTTTACCGCGCAAGGGCAACACCGCCTGATTGCTTCGGTTGCGCCCCTGTTTGGCCGAACCACCAGCACTATCACCCTCAACCAAAAATAATTCGGCTAATGCGGGGTTGCGCTCCTGACAATCAGCCAGCTTGCCGGGCAAATTTGAAACATCTAACGCGCCTTTGCGCCGTGTCAACTCTCGTGCTTTGCGTGCCGCTTCACGCGCAGCGGCGGCTTCCACCACTTTGGCAATAATGATTTTTGCTTCACTGGGGTGTTCTTCAAACCAATCGGTCAGCACCGCATTTATTGCACTTTCAACCACTGGGCGCACTTCGGACGATACCAGCTTGTCTTTAGTCTGGCTGGAAAATTTGGGGTCAGGCACTTTCACCGATAAAACGGCAGTTAGCCCCTCACGGCAATCATCACCACTGAGCGCGATTTTTTCTTTTTTAGCAATGCCTGACCGATTGGCATAATTGTTAATTGTGCGGGTGAGGGCGGCACGAAAACCAGCCAAATGCGACCCACCATCACGTTGGGGGATATTATTGGTGAAACATAATACCGTTTCATGATAGCTGTCATTCCACCACAAGGCCAACTCAATACCAATATCATCTTGCTCCGATTTAGCTATGATGGGCTGGTCAATCAAAGTTGTTTTATGGCGGTCTAAATAGCGCGCAAAAGCTTCCAGCCCACCTTCAAAAGCCAGTTCAATGCGCTTCGGCTCTGTCCCCCGCCTATCTTCCAATATGATAGACATGCCAGAATTGAGAAAAGCTAATTCACGCAAACGATGTTCTAATATGTCAAAATTAAATTCAACCATAGAAAAAGTGGCGGCCGATGGATGGAAAGTTACCCATGTGCCCGTTTTGTCACACGCCTCTTGTTCCACCAAATCAGCTTCGGCCTCGCCATTTTGAAAACGCATAAAATGGGTTTTGCCATCACGATAAATTGTTAGCTCCAACCAGTCAGACAAAGCATTGACTACCGAAATGCCAACCCCGTGCAAGCCACCCGACACTTTGTAGCTATTCTGGTCAAATTTACCGCCTGCGTGGAGCTGCGTCATAATAACTTGTGCCGCCGAGATATTTTCTTCGGGGTGCATTTGGGTTGGAATTCCGCGCCCATTATCGCCAACCGTCACCGACCCATCAGCATTGAGCATCACTTCCACCTTGTCGCAATGGCCTGCCAGCCCCTCATCAATGGCATTATCCACCGCCTCATAAACCATGTGATGCAAACCTGTGCCATCATCGGTGTCGCCAATATACATACCCGGCCGCTTGCGCACGGCTTCCAGCCCTTTGAGGACTTTAATAGATGAAGCATCATAATCAGTCTGCGTATCTGGTTTTTGCGATTTCGCCATCACATTTCCTTTAAAAAAATTTTCCTATTCTCTATCTTTTACCATTTTTCACGCGCCCATTGTAATATGACTCGCCACCATACCAAAGCCCGATAATAAACTTATATCGGTGCCCGTAATCCAGTTTTGGCCGCCCAAATCGGCCAATATAGCGGCCAATGCTTGCCGCCTTGCGCTATCTAAATGCGCGGCCACCTCATCAAGCAATAAAAGCGGCACAATGCCTGTGCGCCCCGCCACACTATGGGCTTGTGCCAGCACCAGCGCAACCAACAAAGCCTTTTGTTCACCCGTTGAGCAGGCGGCGGCTGGCATGGCTTTGGTGGCATGGGTTACACGTAAATCGCTACGATGCGGCCCGTGCAAGCACCGCCCGGCGGCGGCATCTGCCCCGCGATGGGTGGCCAGATGCGCCCGATACGCATCTTCAACTTCCAGTGCCGAGCCGTGGCGCAAATCGGCCTCTAGCATACCTTCTAGTGCCAGCTGCGCCTGCGGAAAAACATTTTCCGCCATTTGTGTAATTTGCGCAATGCCCCCAGCCAACGCATCTAATGCCAACAACCGCGCCGCCGCAATCGCCACCCCATGCACCGCCATTGTGTCTTCCAATGCGTCCAACCAGCGATTATTATGCAAAGCGGTGTTTGGTAATTGCAATAATTTATTGCGCTCGCGCATGGCTTTTTCAAATTGTGCCGCGTGGCCACCCAAACGCGCATTTAATGTTTGCGCAAAGCGGTCAAGAAATTTGCGCCGCCCATTTGCGGCATCAACAAATAACCTATCCATGATAGGGGTTAGCCATAATTGCGGCAACATTCCAGCCAATAATTCAAAACCGCGCACCCGCTCTCCATCAATTTGCAAGCGGCGACCGCCATCATGCGCACCATATTGCACAATGGCGCGCATAGCACCGCTTGCGCCCTCAATATCAGCCAGCACTTGCCATTGCGGAGGGTGAGAGCAGGAAGCCTGCTCAGAAACTTGGCCAGAAACTTGTTGAGAGAACTCATTATTTTTTTCATCGGGCGGCATAGAATGCATATTTTCTAGCCTATCACCGCGCAGGCCGCGCCCATTGCCCAGCATAGAAATTGCTTCCAGCACATTGGTTTTGCCTACGCCATTATCGCCAGTCAGCAACACCGCGCCCCTTTGGCAGTGCATATCAAAAAGTGCGTGATTGCGAAAATCAACCAGCCGCAAATGCGTGATATATGGCGCGAAACTAATTTGTTGCCCCGACTGGTGTTGATGGTTAATCGTTTCAAGGCGTTTGGTCATCAATATCCATTATTGCCCAAAACGCTTCTTTGATTGTGTTTGCCATAATAAAACCTCTCTTTTAGCTTCAATATATTTTCACACACGCATCGGCATCAACACATAGAGGGCATTGTCATCTTCATCATCCAGCACCAAAGTAGGCGACCCCGCATCGGATAATTTGAACATGGCTTGTTCGCCATCAAGCTGGGCGGCAATTTCTAGCAAATAGCGCGCATTAAAGCCAATTTCCAGCGCATCCGCACCATAGCTAACGCTCAACTCATCGCTGGCATTGCCGCTTTCGGGGTTAGAGACTGACAGCCCCAATTTATCACCCTCCAGCGACAATTTAACCGCCCGCGATTTTTCGCTAGAAATAGCCGCCACGCGGTCAACGCTTTGCGACAAGCTTTTGGCATCAACCGATAAGGTTTTGTCATTTTCGGTTGGGATAACCCGCGTATAATCGGGAAATTTACCATCAATCAATTTTGAGGTCAGCACAATATCAGCAAAGGCAAAATTTATCCGCGTATCAGAAACCTGCAAAGCCACTTCGCCTTCTTCCTCTTCCAACAATTTTTGCACTTCAGACACGGTTTTGCGTGGCACAATAATTGCGGGCATTTTATCGGCCCCAGTCGGGCGCGGCATTTGCACCCGTGCCAGCCGATGGCCATCAGTGGCAACCGCCCGCAACATCGGATTTTCATCATCTAGCACATGCAAATAAATACCATTGAGATAATAGCGCGTTTCCTCTGTTGAAATGGCAAAGCGGGTTTTATCAATCAACCGCCGCAGCTCACTGCTGCTTAAAGCAAAAGTAACAGGCATGTCATCTTTCGGCATGGAAGGAAAATCTTCACGCGGTAGGGCTTGCAGTGCAAAAGACGACCGCCCCGACACCAATGTCAAACGCGATTGGCCATCATCAACCGATAATTCCACTTGCGCCCCATCGGGCAATTTACGCACAATATCATACAACATATGGGCCGGCGCGGTTACAGCACCAGCCGCGCTAATATCAGCTTCCACCTGTTCACGGATTTCAATTTCAAGGTCAGTTGCCGTAAGCGACAAAAGATTTTTATCAGCCTCCAGCAACACATTGGACAAAATCGGTATTGTATTGCGTCTTTCAACCACGCTTTGCACATGATTGAGTGCTTTTAATAAAGCATTGCGTTCAATTATTGTTTTCATTTTATCCCTCGCCAATCTTGCATTCTCAATCTTGTGTTCCCAATCCTACATTCAGTGTCATTATGTTGTCATTGTATCCATTGTTGGCCGCCGCCATCATTAACGCGACTCACTTAGCCTAAAATATAGCAGAATATAGCAAAACCTGCCAGAGGTAGGATTAATTTTCCAACATGCGGCGTAACAAATCAACATCTTCATCAAGGGCGGCATCTTCCTCGCGTAATTGTTCAATTTTGCGCACCGCATGAATCACTGTCGTATGGTCGCGGCCACCAAATTTGCGGCCAATCTCTGGCAGTGAGCGGGTGGTTAGCTGTTTTGACAAATACATAGCCACTTGGCGTGGCCGTGCCACCGAACGCGCACGACGTGCCGACAACATATCACCCATTTTGACATGGAAATATTCCGATACGCGCCGTTGAATCTCATCAATCGTCACGCGGCGGTCAGAGGCGCGCAACAAATCGCGCAACACATCTTGCGCCATTTCCAGCGACACTGGCCGCCCAACAAAAGACGCATAAGCCACAACACGATTAAGCGCGCCTTCTAGCTCGCGGATATTACTAATAATGCGTTGTGCCAAAAACTCCAAAACAGGGTGCGGCACAGTTGCACTTTCCGCCCGTGCCGCCAGCCCATCAGCTTTTGACTGCAAAATACCCAACCTAAGCTCATAGTCAGTCGGGTGAATATCAGCTACCAGCCCCCAACCCAGCCGTGAGCGAATACGTTCCTCAATGCCTTCCAAATCAGTTGGCGAGCGGTCGGCAGAGATAATCACTTGCCGATTATGGTCAATCAATGTGTTGAAAGTGTGAAAAAATTCTTCTTGGGTAGAATTTTTACCCGCAATAAATTGAATATCATCCACCATCAACACATCAACCTCGCGAAATTGTTGCTTGAAAGCCATTGTGTCCTTAAAGCGCAAGGCACGGATAAATTGATACATAAATTTTTCTGCCGATAGGTAAAGCACGGTGCGCTCTGGATTACGGCGGCGGATTTCCCACGCAATGGCATGCATCAGATGAGTTTTGCCCAAGCCGACACTGCCATATAAAAAAAGTGGATTAAAACCAGTATCGCCATTTTCGGCCAACCGATGGGCGGCCGCATGCGCCAGTTCATTAGATTTTCCCACCACAAAATTGTCAAATGTATAGCGGAGGTCAAGCGGTGCGCCAATTTCATCGCGCTGTGCATTATGGCTACTCATTTTATTATTTTCGGCATTTATAGTGCCAGCACCCTTCGCCCCATTGTCGCCTGACACACCTTGTGGCGGCGCAATTGGCGGCAAACGACTTGGGGTTGCGTGTTGCTCGCGGGTTTCGGGTTTATCTTCGGCTGGTTGCCATTTGGGTTGCAATTCAATATCAATGCGCTTGATAGAAGTATCTTCTGCCTGCCAATGATTATGGATACGCGCCAAATAATGGGCTTCAATCCAGCTGCGCACAAACCGCGTTGGCACTTGCAACACCACCCGCCCAGGCGAGGCCGCCGTGACCGACAATAATTTGAACCAACTATTAAAAGTGGCCTCACCCAGCTCGGCACGCAACCGCGAGCGCACGCGATTCCATTGCTGTTCTAATTCGTGAATCGCGGTGTCGGCATGACTTTTATTCTCAGCTTTTATAGTCTTTTCAGCTTTTGCATTTTCCGATAATGGCGTTTTATTTTTATGCCCCATAATTTCTAACCCCGTAACCCTCTAGCCGTTGTCTTGTCCGCACCTCATAAAGCGCGCACCGTTAATGATTTCGCTCTTTTACCCACAGTTTTATATTAAAAACGATGGATAAAGAGCCCTATGACTGCCGCCAAGGACAGCCTTCCTTTTTCCAGCCATTCACATGGCCGCGTTGACCATGTTCATCGCCATCACCTTCAAACCCCCCAGCAACATTAAAACAATTTACATAACCCGCTTGTGTCATGCACTGCGCGGCAGCTTGCGAGCGCACCCCAGAGCGGCACAGAAAAAAAATCGGCGCATCCCTATCAGGAATCGCCGTGCTAAACGCGCTGGTAAAATTTTCATTGGCGACCATGTTGGGGAATAATTGCCATTCAACAAACACCATCCGCCGCTTGGCCTGTTGCACATCGGGCGTGCCAACAAAAGCCCATTCCGCTTTACTGCGCACATCCACAAGATAAGCATTTTGATTATTATTAAGATGAGAGCAAACTGTTGAGGGCGAAACATGGCCTGCAAAACCTTCACTATTAAGTGGTAATAGGTCAATTGCAGTCATCTTATTTTTCTCCCTCTTATTTTTAAGCTCTTATTTTTTAAGCTCTGATTTTTAAGCCCAGATTTTTAAGCCCATTGAATAAACCCTTTAGGAAAACCCCTAATGGGATAGTGCTTTGATTCATAAAGAGTTTTTTTTAGAACGGCTAAAAACCCTATAAATCTGCGCTTTTTTGGTTTAGTGACGATACAAATTAAGCCCCGCCTATGCAATAGGGTAAAAACAAGAACACTAAAAAAAATTGATTTTTTTTGTGGGCGGCAAAATTTTTTTACCCAGAAAATGCAAAACGCGCCCGATGGGCGCGGCTTAAAAATTTAAGTGAGAGAGGCTTAATGGCAGAGTTCGGGGGAAAATTAATTAAGCGCGGCCACTCGTTTGGCCAAACGAGACATTTTGCGTGATGCCGTCCGCTTGTGGATAAGCCCGGTGCGACCAGCGCGAGCAATGAGTGGTTGTGCATCGCGCAAAGCTTGTTCGGCCAAATTTTTGTCACCACCTGCAACGGCTTCTTCAACACGGCGGATAAAATTACGCATCCGACTACGAAAATCGCGGTTGCGCACGGTGCGCCGCGCAATTTTGCGAACCATTTTTCTTGCTGAGCTGGTATTGGCCATATTTCTCTTTCTATCTCATTTTACTTTGTCTTTTATTTTGTCTTGCCTATGTTTTGCCGCCCATTATGTGGCGGGTTATAGGGCGCGCACGCTCGTGAGTCAATCAAATATTACAAAGAAAAAATAATTATTATCGCGCATCAATTCTGGCCTGATATGCAGCCGCCATATCTTGCACGCTCTGTTTTTGCGCGGCAGTTAATTTTCTCTCCATACGCGCAACATTTTTTTCGGTTAATTCGCGCTCTTCTTCATCTTCTTGGGTATTCGCCAATGCTAATAAATAGAACATATAGGCTGTTTTGTTATTTTGCGCGACACCCCAACCATATTCATACGTCAAACCAAGACTATTTTGCGCTCCTGCCATCCCTTGCTCAGCCGCTTGGCGATACCATTCAGCCGCCTCATTATAATCTCGGGCAACACCCTCACCTCTGGCATACATCAAACCCAGATTAAATTGCGCCAACGCATTGCCCTGCACCGCCGCTTGGCGAAACCATTTAACGGCTGTTTTGTCATTTTTGATGACACCCTCACCATTGTTATACATCACGCCAAGATTATTTTGCGCACCCGCATCACCGCGTTCAGCCGCTTGCCGATACCATTTAACCGCTTCTTTATAATTGCCCGCTTCATTAGCGGTGTAGCCTCTAGAAAAATCAGTACATGATACGGCCAAAAACATGACCAACGAAATAGTGGCAATCAAGCGCATTTTCCCCTCCAATTCTTGTTATTTTGAACCAATTATTATACCGCACCAAATACCTTTATTTATTGGAAAATTTTGGCTGGCGTTTTTCAACAAAAGCCGCCATGCCTTCCGCCTTATCCTCAAAAGCAAATAAAGAGTGGAACAGGCGACGTTCAACCATCACGCCCTCTTTTAGGCCAGTTTCATAGGCGGTGTTGATACATTGTTTGGTAAGCATGACTGAGGGCAAAGATTTTTCGGCAATTTTTTCGGCCACCACAACCGCCTCATCTAGCAATTTTTCAGCCGTAACAATGCGGCTAACCAGCCCACAAC
>JBPCVS010000089.1:0-4676 GCA_051010295.1 Parvibaculales bacterium
CATGTCTGAAACGCCAGCGAACATCGGTTCGCATATTATTGTTGTTGGTAATGAAAAAGGTGGCGCGGGCAAAACCACTACGGCAATGCATATTGCCGCTTTCTTGCAAAACCTCAACAAAAATGGCGATAAAGGCGTTGGAACACTAGATTTGGATGTGCGCCAACGCTCTTTAACGCGCTATATAGAAAACCGCAAAAATTGGGTCGGTCGCCGTGATATTGCGATGCCGCACCATATCGCGCTGGCGGCGGCAAAGGGCAATGATATGGCCATGCGGCAAGATAGCGAAAGCGAGGCTTTTGTGCAGGCGATGGCTGAGTTGCGCGCCCAAAATGATTATATTGTGATAGATTGCCCCGGCACAGATACTTATTTATCGCGGCTGGCACATGCTTATGCCGATACATTGGTAACACCGATAAATGAAAGCTTTGTTGATTTTGATTTACTCGCCCATGTTGACCCCGATACATTGGAGGTTAAAGCCCCGAGTATTTATTCCGAGATGGTTTGGTCGTGCCGCAAAGCGCGGGCGCAGGCCAATCATGGGGCGATTGATTGGGTTGTTGTGCGTAACCGCACCACACATATTCATGCCAAAAATCGGCAACGCATGGAAAAGGCATTGAATGATTTGTCAAAAAGGCTGGGGTTCAGGGAGGCCCCTGGTCTGTCAGAGCGCGTGGTGTTTCGCGAAATGTTTCCCGCAGGGCTTACCTTGCTTGACCTAACCCAAAAAGAAGCCAATGCGTCACTAACCATGAGCCATGTTGCCGCCCGTGCCGAAATTCGGGCATTGGTGGCGCATTTGCGCTTACCCGGATTAGAAAATGAAAACGCGCTGGATGAAATTTTGGCGGCAGGGGAGGCAGAGGCGACATAATGGCTTTTCTATTGCTTGGGGCGGGGCTTTTATTGGTGGTGTTTTTGGTGTCAAGCTGGGCAGGGCACGCCCCGCACCAGCTTAAAAAATCATTGGCGATTGCCGCATTGCTGATTGGCGGCGGGTTGTTGGCTGTTTTTGCGTTGAGTGGGCGACTGGCTTTGGCTGGGGGTATCGGGTTTATCATGCTCTATGGTATCCGCATTTTGCGCGAATTAAACGCGTCAGTGCCGCCCGCATCTGCGCGGAATACCAATGTTATGTCGCGGCAAGAAGCTCTTGATTTATTGGGGCTACAACAAGGCGCGAGTGCCGATGAAATTGAAACAGCCTACAAAACATTGATAAAAAAAGCGCATCCAGATATGGGCGGCACCGATGGGTTGACGCGGAAATTAAACGAAGCGCGGGATAGACTTAGAAATAATAAGTGAACGTTTGTTCTTTTCCCCTGCACGGCCTGTTTTTGGTTCTAGCTTCCTGTTGTTCTTTCTCCCAAGCGAGCTATGCGTCAATTATGTTCGCTACGCTCACATAATGCGCAGCCGCTTGGGACGGGTCGCCAACCGCTTAACGCGGTTGGACGTTTATTCTTTTCCCATGCGCCGTCTGTTTTTGTTTCTAGTTTGATTTTTCTTGTGAAATCTCTAACTTCACGGCAAAATGTTACTTATGAAACACAAAGGGCAAATAAAACGCATCTGCGCCAATAAGACTGGCCAGCCGAATGATGATGATAATGACAGGCGTGGAACAACTGGCACGGCAACGCTCACGCGCACTAAAACAAAAAAACCATCAATGTATAAAGTGCTTTTGTTGAATGATGATTATACCCCGATGGAGTTTGTTATTTTTGTGTTGCAGCGGTTTTTTCAAAAGAGTGCCGAAGATGCCACCAAAATTATGCTACATGTGCATCAAAATGGGGTTGGAATTTGTGGCGTTTTTACGTATGAGGTTGCAGAAACCAAAGTGACACAAGTTATGGATTTTGCACGCCAGCACGACCACCCGCTACAGTGCACAATGGAAAAAGACTGAGGAAAAAGATTGAAAGGAGAAGCCCCGTGCCTGCATTTTCAAAAGAACTTGAGCAAGGACTACACCGTGCATTGGTGTTGGCTAATGAACGCCACCATGAATACTCAACACTTGAACATTTATTATTGGCGTTAACCGATGAGCCAGAAGCCGTGGCGGTGATGAAAGCTTGCGGGGTTGATATTGAACTCCTCAAGGACAATTTGCTTAATTATATAGACAAAGAGCTAACGGGCTTAACGGTGGATGATGGCGAGGATTGCAAACCGACTGCTGGTTTTCAACGGGTCATTCAACGCGCTGTTATTCATGTGCAATCATCGGGGCGCGATGAGGTGACAGGCGCAAATGTGCTGACGGCTTTGTTTGCTGAACGTGAAAGCCATGCCGCCTTTTTTCTGCAAGAGCAAGAAATGACGCGCTATGATGCGGTTAATTTTATCTCGCATGGTGTCGCCAAAAAACCGAGCCATACGCAATCTCGGCCGGCTGAAGGAACGCAAAGCGAAGAGGATACTTCATCGGTGCCAGATGGCGAGGCATTGGCCGCTTATTGCGTTAATCTGAACGAAAAGGCGCGCAATGGGCGCGTTGACCCGCTTATTGGCCGCATGAAAGAGGTTGATAGAGCGATTCAAATTCTCTGCCGCCGTAATAAAAATAACCCGCTTTTGGTGGGCGACCCAGGCGTTGGCAAAACGGCCATTGCCGAAGGCTTGGCGCGCAAAATTATTGAGGAAAATGTGCCAGATGTGCTGAAAGACAGCGTGATTTACGCGCTGGATATGGGGGTTTTGCTGGCTGGCACGCGCTATCGTGGCGATTTTGAAGAGCGATTAAAACAGGTAATGGCAGAGCTGGAAGAAATGCCTGAGGCTATTTTGTTTATTGATGAAATTCATACAGTCATTGGCGCGGGTGCCACTTCTGGCGGTGCGATGGATGCGTCTAATTTGCTCAAACCCGCTTTGCAAAGCGGCGGCGTGCGGTGTATGGGCTCAACCACTTATAAAGAATTTCGGCAACATTTTGAAAAAGACCGCGCCTTAGCGCGTCGCTTTCAAAAAATTGATGTTACCGAACCCAGTATTCCCGACAGCATTAAAATTTTGCAAGGACTCAAACCCTATTTTGAGGAGTTTCATGGTGTGCGCTATACCAATGAAGCGTTGAAAATTGCTGTTGAATTATCATCGCGCTATATGGCCGACAGGCGATTGCCTGATAAAGCCATTGATGTGATTGATGAGGTGGGCGCATCGCAAATGTTGTTGCCGCCCTCAAAGCGCAAAAAAACGATTAACGTGAAAGATGTTGAAAATGTCATTTCCACAATGGCGCGTATTCCACCAAAAACTGTTTCTAAAAATGATACAGAAAAATTGCGTGGGCTTGATGTGGCATTAAAGCGGGTGGTGTTTGGGCAGGATAAGGCTATTGAAGCACTTGCGGCCTCTATTAAATTGTCACGCGCTGGTTTGCGCGAGGCTGAAAAACCAATTGGTAGCTATTTATTTTCTGGCCCCACAGGGGTTGGCAAAACCGAAGTGGCGCGGCAATTAGCCTCCACGATGGGGGTTGAGCTTTTGCGCTTTGATATGTCGGAATATATGGAACGTCATACAGTGTCGCGGCTGATTGGCGCACCGCCCGGCTATGTTGGCTATGACCAAGGCGGGTTGCTGACCGATGGCATTGACCAAAACCCGCATTGTGTATTGCTACTTGATGAGATTGAAAAAGCCCATCCCGATTTGTTCAATGTGTTGTTGCAGGTGATGGACCATGGCAGTTTGACCGATGCCAATGGCCGCAAAGTTGATTTTCGCAATGTCATTTTGATTATGACCACCAATGCTGGCGCGGCCGAAATGACCCGCGCACCGATGGGTTTTGGCCGCGAAAAACGCGAAGGCGAAGATACCGAAGCGATTAACCGCATGTTCACGCCAGAATTTCGTAACCGATTGGATGCGGTGGTGCCATTTGATAATCTGCCGCCCAAAATTGTGGCGCGGGTGGTTGAAAAATTTGTGTTGGAGCTGGAAGTGCAACTGGCCGACCGCAATGTGGTGATTGAAGTTTCTCCCAAAGCGATGAAATGGCTGGTTGATAAGGGCTATGACCCGCAAATGGGGGCGCGACCAATGGCGCGTATCATTCAAGAAAATATCAAAAAACCATTGGCTGATGAATTGCTATTTGGCGATTTGAAAAATGGCGGCATCGTCAAAATTGATATTGGTAAAGACGGTAAATTGACTTTTGATATTGCGGCCAGCAAAGCCAGCAAGAAAAGCGAAAAAGTCACCTAGCCGCCCAATTCGGCACGGATTTTATCGGCTGTGGCGTTAAGCACGTCCATATTTTCTGGCTCACGGGCGTGGAATTTGATATCCAGCCCGGCATGGCGCGGCACAATATGAATGTGATAATGCGGCACGGTTTGGCCAGCATCTGCGCCATTGAGTTGCAACACCATAAAACCTGTCGCCGCCACAGCGCGTTGCACGGCAGGGGCAATTTTATGCGCGGTGGCAATGCACTGCGCGGCGGCTTGCGGTGTAATGGTCAAAAAATTGGTGCAGGCCAGTTTGGGAATAACCAAACAATGGCCTTCGGCTTGCGGCATAATATCCATAAAGGCGAGGGTGGTATCATCTTCATATAGGGTGATAGATGGTATCTCGCCACGCAAAATTTTGGCGAATATATTATTGTCATCATAAGCATCAGTCAGTTTCAT
>JBPCVS010000090.1:0-7835 GCA_051010295.1 Parvibaculales bacterium
GGCAATTCAACCGTCACCTTATCTGTTTCCAACTCACAAAGCGGCTCATCAAGTGCAACCCTATCGCCGCGCTTTTTATACCATTGCGCGATGGTTGCTTCAGTGACTGATTCACCAAGTGCAGGAATACGAATTTCACTTGACATCAGAGATTCTCCATATCATGGCCGTATCGTAGCCATTTAATGCGTTTCAAGGGTTTCGGTTAAGGCCGCCGCCAAAAAAGCTGCGCGTTGTTCATTGTGACGGCTCATACGACCCGTCGCGGTGGAAGCCGCAGGTGGACGACCAGCATAGGCTGGGCGGTTATATTTTGCGCCCAACTCTCGTAACACATTCTCAAGCTCTGGCGCAATAAAGCTCCACGCGCCCATATTGCGCGGCTCTTCTTGACACCAGACAAATTCGCAATGCGCAAAAGGCTCTAATTCTTGCAATAATGCTTTTTTCGGCACGGGGTAAAATTGTTCAAGGCGCATAATATAAACATCGTTCAGACCAGCCGCATCGCGGGCTTCTAGCAAATCATAATACACTTTTCCACTGCACAATATGAGACGTTTTATATCTTTGGGCGGTTTTAGGCGGGGCGCGTTTTCCTCTTTGTTTTCCAAACGCGCATCGCGCTCGTCAGGCAACAGGCGGTGAAAGCTTGACCCAATAGCCATATCATCCAATGCGGACACGCATTTTTTATGGCGCAACAAAGATTTTGGAGTCATCAAAATAAGCGGTTTGCGAAATTTGCGTTTCATCTGGCGGCGCAAAATATGAAAATAATTAGCTGGCGTTGTGCAATTAGCCACTTGCATATTTTCTTGTGCGCAAAGTTGCAAATAACGTTCCAACCGCGCCGAACTATGCTCTGGCCCTTGCCCCTCATAGCCATGCGGCAACAGCAAAACCAGCCCCGACATACGCAACCATTTATTTTCACCTGATGCAACAAACTGGTCAATCATCACCTGTGCGCCATTTGCAAAATCGCCAAATTGTGCCTCCCACAGCACCAGTGCATTTGGCTCGGCCAGCGAATAACCATATTCAAAGCCCAACACAGCAACTTCCGACAACATAGAATTAACCACTTCAAACAAAGCTTGCTCCTCACGGATATGTTTAAGCGGCACATGGCGGTTTTCATTTTGCTGGTCAGTCCAGACCGAATGGCGTTGAGAAAATGTGCCACGTTCGCTATCTTGCCCCGATAAGCGCACCCCCGTGCCTTCTAGCAATAAAGTGCCAAAAGCCAGTGCTTCAGCCGTTGCCCAATCAATATTTTCACCGGTTGCCAGCATTTCTTGTTTGGCTTTGAGTTGGCGTGCCAGCCCATTATGCAAATTAAAACCCTCTGGCACTCGCGTTAAACCTGCCCCCGCCTCTTGCAAGAGGGCGCGCTCAACCCCCGTTTCACCACGCACAAATTCTTCTTGCTTGCGTTCCAACCCAACCCATTTTCCATCCAGCCAATCAGCCTTATTGGGTTTGAAACTATTGGCCGCATCAAAAGCCTTATCCAGCACATGGCGATAATCAGCTTTGGCCTGTTCCACATCATCTTCTTGCAACAAGCCTTCGCCAACCAGCTGGCGCGCATATTTTACGGCCACCGTTTCATGCGTCTTAATCACATGATACATTTTTGGCTGGGTAAAGGCTGGTTCATCGCCCTCATTATGGCCAAAGCGGCGATAACAAAACATATCAATCACCACTGGCTTCAAAAATTTCTGGCGAAATTCAGTCGCAATTTTGGCGGCATGAACCACCGCTTCGGGGTTGTCGCCATTGACATGAAAAATCGGGGCTTCTACCATTTTGGCAACATCTGACGGATAGGGCGAAGAACGCAAAAAACGTGGATTGGTGGTAAATCCAATCTGATTATTGACAATAAAATGAATTGAACCGCCTGATTTATGCCCAATCAAACCAGACAAGCCAAAGCACTCAGCCACAATGCCTTGCCCAGCAAAAGCAGCATCGCCATGCAATAAAAGCGGTATCACCGTGCCGCGATTGGCCAATATATGCGGGTTTTTTTTGCGCTGGTCTTGCTTGGCTCGCGCCTTGCCCAGCACAACCGCATCAACCGCCTCCAAATGTGACGGATTGGCAGTCAGCGACAAATGCACCTTATTGCCATCAAATTCACGGTCAGATGATGCGCCTAGGTGATATTTAACATCGCCTGAACCTTCAATCTCATCGGAGTTGGCCGAGCCGCCCTTAAATTCATCAAACAAAGCCTCAAAAGCTTTACCCATTACATTGCTCAACACATTAAGGCGGCCACGATGCGGCATACCAATAACAATTTCTTTAACGCCCAAATTGCCCCCGCGTTTGATAATTTGCTCAAGGGCAGGAATCATCGCCTCGCCGCCATCCAGCCCAAAACGTTTGGTGCCAGTATATTTAACACCCAAAAATTTCTCCAACCCTTCAGCCTCAACAAGTTTTTGAAAAATCGCCTTTTTGCCTTCCGCCGTAAAACTGATTTCCTTATCCGCCCCTTCCATGCGCTCTTGTAGCCATGATTTTTCTTCTGGATTGGAAATGTGCATAAATTCAAACGCAATATCACCGCAATAGGTGCGGCGCAAAATAGCCAGCATTTCATTGATTGTGGCCGTTTCTAGCCCCAACACATTATCAATAAAAATTGGCCTATCATAATCTTCTGGCACAAAACCATAGCTGGACGGGTCAAGCTCAGGGTGCGAGCCACGCGGCTCAAGCCCCAACGGGTCAAGGCTGGCGGCCAAATGCCCCCGAAAACGATAAGCACGAATCATCATAATGGCACGCACACTATCCAAAGTGGCCGCCCGAACAGCCGCCTCATCAGCATTTGTCATAAAATGGCGCACCTTACCAGCCATCTGATGATTGGCGGGGTCGTCTTCATGAATATCGGGGGGCGGCCAGTTGCCATCAAAAGCGGCTGTTAATTCGCCATTGCTTGGTGGTGGCCAGTCGGTGCGTTGCCAGCTTGGGTGCGGTGTTGCACCGCTAGCCGCACCATTATTACCCGTCTCATCATTGGCTTCTTGCGCGTCTAATTGGGCAAAATATTGTTGCCAATGCTGGCCTAGCGATGCATCACCCGCTTTGAAACGCGCATATAATTGCTCAAGATAAATGGTATTGCTACCATCAAGAATGCTCTCACCCTGTTTGTCGCCTTGCGGCGGAAGATTTGATGCCATCAGTTCAATCCGACCTATCAACAGATATGGTTAGTTTAACCGAGATTGACAAAAAGGGAAACGAAACATTAACAAAACATTGTAAAATTATTTTGCCTGTTTCATTTTAGCAAAACCATATTTCACGCCATTACATCCAATAAGGTTTTGCCCAAAGCGGCTGGCGAGGGCGACACATGGATACCCGCCAAGCGCATGGCTTCCATTTTATCCTCTGCACCGCCTTGCCCACCAGAAATAATCGCGCCCGCATGCCCCATACGCCGCCCAGGGGGGGCGGTTACACCAGCAATAAAGCCGACCATTGGCTTTTTCTTTTTGCTGGCTTTGAAAAAGGCAGCCGCTTCTTCTTCTGCTGTGCCGCCAATCTCACCAATCATAATAATCGCTTGGGTTTCATCATCGCCCAAAAATAAATCAAGGCAATCAATAAAATTAGTGCCGTTAATCGGGTCGCCGCCAATGCCGATACAGCTGGATTGCCCCAGCCCTGCGGCAGTTGTTTGCGCCACTGCTTCATAAGTCAAAGTGCCAGAACGCGACACAATCCCCACATTGCCGCGCCGATGAATATGCGCCGGCATAATGCCGATTTTACATTCATCTGGTGTGATAACGCCCGGGCAGTTGGGCCCCACCAAGCGCGTTTGCCCACCTTGCAGAGCGCGCTTTACTCTAATCATATCGCTCACTGGAATACCTTCCGTTATGCAAACCGCCAGCGCAATTTGGGCGGCAATGGCTTCCAAAATCGCATCAGCCGCAAAAGCTGGCGGCACATAAATTGCACTGGCACAAGCCCCGGTTTTTTCCACCGCTTCAGCCACTGTATCAAAAACCGGCAAATCCAAATGCGTTGCACCGCCGCGCCCAGGCGTAACCCCGCCCACCATTTTTGTTCCATAGGCAATGGCTTGTTCGGAGTGAAATGTGCCTTGACTGCCAGTAAAACCCTGACAAATCACTTTTGTATTTTTATCAACCAACACCGACATTAGCTCGCCTTTCCGCTATCACTAATGGCAGTGACAATTTTTTCAGCCGCATCATCCAAATTATCGGCGGCAATAATTGGCAACCCAGAATCAGCCATAATCTGTTTGCCTAGCGCAACATTTGTGCCTTCCAGCCGCACCACCAAAGGCACAGAAAGTTTAAGTTCTTTGGCAGCTGCCACCACGCCTTCGGCAATAATATCGCAGCGCATAATGCCGCCAAAGATATTAACCAAAATGCCTTCAACATTTTTATCGGTTAAAATAATTTTGAACGCTTCGGTTACTTTTTCTTTGCTTGCGCCACCGCCAACATCTAAAAAATTGGCGGGCTCTGCGCCATAAAGTTTGATAATATCCATTGTGGCCATCGCCAGCCCCGCGCCATTAACCATACAGCCAATTGTGCCATCTAGCTTGATATAGCTTAAATCAAATTTGGAGGCTTCAATTTCGGCGGGGTCTTCTTCGTCCAAATCGCGCAACGCGATAATTTCTGAATGGCGATAAAGCGCGTTATCGTCAAAATTGACTTTGGCATCAAGGCAAATCAAATCGCCTTTGCCTGTTACCACAAGCGGGTTGATTTCCAAAAGCGACATATCTTTTTCAATAAAAGCTTTATAAAGATTATTCACCAACTGGCTGGCTTGTTTAAGCTGGTCGCCTTCCAGCCCTAGTGCAAAAGCAATTTGCCGCCCATGATGGCCACAAATACCAGTGGCGGGGTCAACACTCACTGTCAAAATTTTCTCTGGGGTTTGCGCGGCCACTTGCTCAATATCCATGCCGCCTTCGGTGGAGGCAATAAAAGCAATGCGCGAGGTGGCGCGGTCAACCAGCATAGATAAATAAAGCTCGCGGGCAATATCGCAACCCTCTTCAATATAAACGCGCCCAACTTTGCGCCCTTGCGCGCCTGTTTGATGCGTTACCAGTGTCATGCCCAGCATATTTTCTGCCACACTGCGCAGCTCATCTATAGATTTAACCAACTTAACGCCGCCGCCTTTGCCGCGCCCGCCTGCGTGGATTTGCGCTTTCACCACCCAGACTTTACTGGCTAATTTTTTGGCGGCCTCAACCGCTTCATCAGCCGTAAAAGCCACGCCGCCTTTGGGCACTGGCACAGCAAAATCGTGCAAAATCTGTTTGGCTTGATATTCGTGGATATTCATCTGAAACTCTCTTAATATAATCTCTTTAGGGTTTTACTCATCCATTATAATAATATCATCGGTGCCAACGGGCAGTCTTATATATAGCCCATCATCGGCCAGCACCGCCCCTTGTGGGCGCACATCTTCTACGCCGCGCAAAAAGATATTTTCAATCAATTCATTGGCTGGCACAGGCGCGAAATGCGTAAAAACCAGCATATCCACATTGGCGCGATTGGCAATATCAGCCGCCTCAACGGGGCTGGTGTGATAGTCAAGCGTGTCAGTAACCAGCTGTGCCAATGGCGCATTATTGTTCGCCTTTAGCACTTCACTTGTCATGCGCACCAATTCAGGTTGCAACACTTCATGGATAAGCACATCGGCATCAGCAGAAGCCAATATCACCGCCTCGCTTTTGGACGTATCGCCACTTATCACCACTGAGCGGTCTTTATAATCAATGCGATAACCAATGGCCGGGCGCACTGGCTCATGCAACACCTTAAAAGCGGAAATGGTGAAATCATCGGTTTGGTAAATAATCTGCGTCCCGCGCTTTGGCACGGCAAAATGGTGCGCCACCAAACCAGCAACCCGCGATGGCATAATGGTCTCGCCATGATGGGCGGTGCGATAGCTATAATCGGGCCCATAAGCCATATTAAAACCATCAACAATACGCGCCACCCCCGCGCCGCCATAAACTGGCAATTTTTGGCCGCGCCCTTGCACCCAACTGGCCAAGTGCAACTCACCCAGCGAAGAAATATGATCGGAATGAAAATGCGTCAACAACACGCCATCTAGCCGCCCAAAAGGCAAAGCCGCCGCGCCCGCTTTGGCGGTAGAACGCGCCCCGCTATCAATAATGAAAAATTTATCGCCCGCCAAAATAGCGATACATTGTTGGGCGCGCCTTGTGTTGCCCATTGGCGAGGCGGTGCCGCAAAACACAATATCCAGATTATCGCCGCCATAAGAAGCGGCGCGTTGTGCTTGGTTGGCCAACACCCGCCCCAATGCTTGTTTTACCAGCCAATTTTGCGACCTTTCATTGGTTAATATGAGTGTGCGAAAGCCCAGCACCACCAGCCCTACAATGCCCAACACAATAAGCAGATAGCGAATTTTTTTATTTTTCAAAAATGCCCACATAATAGCCCCTATTATTTGAGTGATTTATCTATTTTTTTACACGCCAGCAATAGCGACTTCACCGCCATAACAGATTTTTTAAACATGGCGCGCTCTTTGGTGTCTAGTTTAATTTCCACAACGCGCTCCACCCCTTTTGCGCCAATCACCACTGGCACGCCCACATAAATATCTTTTTGGCCATATTGCCCCGCCAGATATGCGGCACAAGGTAGCACGCGCTTTTGGTCTTTCAAATAGGCTTCTGCCATTTCAATGGCGGCGGCGGCGGGCGCATAAAAAGCCGAACCCGTTTTGAGCATCGCCACAATTTCTGCGCCGCCATCACGGGTGCGTTGCACAATCTCATTAATCCGTTTTTGCGTTGTCCATTTCATTTTCACCAAATCTGGCAGAGGAATACCCGCCACTGTTGAATAGCGCACCGATGGCACCATTGTATCGCCATGCCCGCCCAGCACAAAGGCGGAAACATCTTTAACCGAGACGACAAATTCTTCGGCAAGGAAAGCGCGAAAGCGGGCGGCATCTAACACACCCGCCATGCCGACCACTTTATTTTTGGGCAAGCGCGAAAATTTTTGCAAAGCCCACACCATCGCATCAAGCGGATTGGTGATGCAGATAACAAAAGCATTGGGCGCATATTTTTTAATGCCTGCGCCCACTTGTTTCATCACTTTCAGATTGATACCGATAAGGTCATCGCGGCTCATGCCCGGTTTGCGCGGCACACCTGCTGTAACAATCACCACATCCGCGCCTTTGATGGCGGCATAAGATTTTGTGCCTTTAAGCGCGGCATCAAAATGGCTAACGGCTGCGCTTTGGGCAATATCCAATGCTTTGCCTTGGGCGATGCCATCAACAATATCAAAAATGACAATATCGCCCAGCTCTTTCAAGCCAGCCAGATGCGCCAATGTGCCACCAATTTGTCCGCCACCAATAAGTGCTATTTTTTTGCGAGCCATAATTCCCCCTCAATGTTTCTAAATTGTTTGGCCTTTCACCTATCGCGTTTAGCGCGTGGACGCAAGCGGTGGATTCATATTTTCTCATCTATATCTGCCCATTGCCAAATGCTTGGTGTGGGCGCATCAAATAATCACGGCTTTGCATTTCCATCAGCCGCGACACGGTGCGCTCAAATTCAAAAGCATTATCCCCTGTTGGATAAAGCATAGCAGGCGCGGCCTCCGCACTGGCCAACAGCTTTACCTTATGCTCATAAAGCGCGTCAATCAAGGTTACAAAACGCAGGGCGACATCGCGGCGTTCTGGCGACATACAGCTAATATCATCAATCA
>JBPCVS010000091.1:0-4103 GCA_051010295.1 Parvibaculales bacterium
TCAATTTTTGCTGTATTATTTTTGTCATTATTTTGTGGGCCGCGCACGCGCCGCCCGCTCAACCGCGCAGGAATAACTTTGGTATTATTGATAATCAGCGCGTCACCAGCGCGCACAAGCTGGGGCAAATCAGCGATTTTACAATCGGTCAATTTGCCCATCTCTCCATCACCCGCGCCCACATATAACAGCCGCGCAGCATCACGCGGATTGGCGGGGCGCAACGCAATCAGCGCGTTGGGTAATTCAAAGTCAAATAAATCAACCTGCATGAAACCTAATCAGCAATGGTAAGGTTGATAATTTTGTCGGGGCTGGCAGGCGGCTCGCCACGCGCCAATGCGTCAATATGTTCCATGCCATCTACCACTTCGCCAATCACCGTATATTGCCCATTCAGCCATTGCGCATCTTCAAAACAGATGAAAAACTGGCTATTGGCACTATCGGGGTGTTGCGACCGCGCCATGCCCAAAGTGCCGCGCACAAAAGCCGCGCTAGAAAATTCGGCGCGTAAATCAGGATAATCCGAGCCGCCCGACCCGCTGCCTGTCGGGTCGCCCGTTTGCGCCATAAAGCCATCAATGACGCGGTGAAACACCACCCCATCATAAAATTTTTCGCCCACTAATTGCTTGATACGCGCAACATGTTGGGGCGCAAGATCATCGCGCAGGGCGATTTTCACCGTGCCGTTTTTTAATTGCATGAGCATAATAGTCTCCTTATCGGTGCTGTGGGCGGGGGCGATTGCCAACCCCAAAGCAAAGTAAAATAATATAAAGTATCGCACAATCTTACATCTATAATCCATTGAAATTATTTCATAAGTTTAATTACAGATTTTGGCACAAAGGGCGATATATCGCCACCCATGGCATGAATTTGGCGCACCAAAGTAGAAGAAATAATGCTCATCTCAGGCGAAGCGGTGAGAAAAATAGTCTCAATTTCGGGTGCCATCACGCGGTTCATGGCGGTCATTTGTGCTTCATATTCAAAATCGCCCGCCGTGCGCAAGCCGCGCAAAATCAAGCTCGCGCCCAATTCTCGCGCTTGTTGCACCAATAGGCCCTTAAATTCAACAATTTTTAATTCAGTCCCCTGCTGTTTGGCCAAAGGTGATATTTCTTCGTTAATCATCTTTTGGCGTTGCGCAAAACTCAATAAAGGCGTTTTGCTCTCACTAACACCAATGCCGATAATCAGCCTATCCACCACGCGCAAGCCGCGCTGGATAATGTCAATATGGCCATTGGTAATCGGGTCAAAACTGCCCGGATATAATCCGATTTTCACTCTTGTGTCTCCTCTGCTTGTGTTGTTTCTGCCGTGTCTTGTGTGGCATTTTCGGCAGATTCTATAGCCTCTGTGCTGTCTTCTCCCTCTTCATTTTCGCCCTCTTCGCCCTCTTCATGGTCGCCATTGGCATCATTCAGGCAGGCAACCGAAACAACTTTAGCGGTTTCTTCAGTTTTGAAAATTGTTACCCCTTGCGTGTTGCGCCCGGCGATACGCACCCCATCAATCGGGCACCGAATAAGCGTGCCATTATTGGTCACGAGCATAATCTGGTAATTTTCTTCAACTGGAAAAGCCGCGATTAAATTGCCGTTGCGCTCGGTTACGGTCATCGCAATAATGCCTTTGCCGCCGCGCCCCGAAACCCGATATTCATAGGCTGATGAGCGTTTGCCATAGCCATTTTCGCTAATCGCCAAAATAAATTGCTCCCCCGCGCCCATCTCGGCATAGCGTTCTGGTGTCAAAGTCACTGTTTCAGATGTGTCTTCATCTAGTGTAACCTCTTCAACCTCACTTCCCTCATCAGCAGTTTCGGCATCGGCCGCACGGCGTATCATCGCCGCCTGTTTCAAATAGGCCTGGCGTTCGGCAGGGCTGGCATCGCTATGGCGCAACACCGCCAGCGAAATAACTTCAGCCCCTTCATCAAGCCTTATGCCGCGCACCCCCGTAGAATTGCGACTGCGAAACACCCGCACCGCGCCAACGGGAAACCGAATGGCACGTCCGGTTGAGCTGGTAAGCAATATGTCATCATCTTCAGTGCAAGTCTGCACGCCAATAATACGTTCCCCCGCATCTGGTTTCATGGCAATTTTACCATTGCGGTTAATTTGCACAAAGTCCGATAAATCATTGCGCCGCACACTGCCAAAGCTGGTGGCGAACATCACATTAAGGCGACTCCAGCTTTCTTCATCGGCGGGCAAAGCCATGATTGCGGCAATGCCCTCATTTTCATCAAGTGGCAATAAATTAACCAATGCTTTGCCGCGTGCTTGTGGGCTACCAATGGGCAGTTTCCACACTTTCATTTTATAAACCATGCCAGTGGTAGAAAAAAACAAAAGCGGCTGATGCGTATTGGCGATAAAAATTTGTGATACAAAATCCTCTTCTTTGGTGCTCATGCCAGCGCGGCCTTTGCCGCCCCGCTTTTGGGCGCGATAAGTAGATAGCGCGACACGTTTGATATAACCACCATGGCTGACGGTAACCACCATATCCTCTTGTGGGATAAGCGATTCATCGTCCACTTCGCCATCATTTTCAATAAATTCTGAACGGCGCGGCGTGGCAAATTCTTCTTTTGCCTCACTCAATTCTGTTCGGATAATCTCCATCACACGTTCGCGACTCCTCAAAATATCAAGCAAATCAGAAATTTGGTCGCCCAATTCTTTCAGCTCATCGCTAATTTCATCGCTTCCCATCGCGGTTAGTCGTTGCAGGCGCAATTCCAAAATTGCCCGCGCTTGGGCTTCGCTTAATTGATAAGTGTCATCCTTGTCCACGCGGTGCAATGGGTCATCAATCAGTGCCACCAAATCGGCCACTTCGCTGGCCGGCCATGTGCACACCATAAGCTGTTCACGCGCATCTTGGGGCGAGGCCGCTTTGCGAATAAGCGCAATCACCTCATCTATATTGGCCACCGCGATTGCCAGCCCAACCAAAACATGGGCGCGGTCACGCGCTTTATTGAGTTCAAATTTGCACCGCCGCGTAACAACTTCTTCGCGGAAGCTGATAAAAGCTTCTAGCATTTGCCGCAAATTCATAAGCTGTGGCTTGCCATGATTGAGTGCCAGCATATTTGCGCCAAAACTGCTTTGTAGTTGCGAATAGCGGAAGAGCTGGTTCAACACCACATCAGACATAGCATCGCGCTTGAGTTCCACCACAATACGCATACCCTGTCGGTCGGATTCATCGCGCAAATCAGCAATGCCTTCTATCACTTTGTCGCGCACTAATTCGGCAATTCTTTCAATCATTGTGGATTTATTCACCTGATAGGGAATTTCGGTAATGATTATCGCTTCGCGGTCTTTGCGAATTTGCTCTACATTTGTGCGTCCACGCATAATCACCGAGCCGCGCCCGCTTAAAATGGCCGATTGCGCGCCGCTATAGCCCAAAATAAGCCCACCAGTCGGAAAATCTGGGCCCGGCACATGGCCAATCAAAGCCTCGTCGCTCAAATCACTATCCGCAATGAGGGCTAAACACGCATCAATCAATTCGCCCAAATTATGCGGCGGCACATTGGTGGCCATGCCGACAGCAATGCCGTTGGCACCATTGACAAGCAAATTGGGAAACCGCGCCGGCAATACAACAGGTTCGCGCTCGGAATTATCATAATTATCTTGGAAATCAACCGTCTCTTTATTAATATCATCTAACAGCCATTGCGAGGGTTTGGCCATACGTGTTTCGGTGTAGCGCATGGCGGCTGGCGGGTCACCATCAACCGAGCCAAAATTGCCTTGCCCATCTAACAAAGGCAAACGCATTGAGAAATGTTGCGCCATACGCACCAGCGCGTCATAAATAGATTGGTCGCCATGCGGGTGATATTTACCAATAACATCGCCCACCACCCGCGCCGATTTACGATAGGGCTTGTTATAATCATAGCCATTTTCGTGCATGGAAAACAAAATCCGCCGATGCACAGGCTTTAAGCCATCGCGCACATCAGGCAAGGCCCGCGATACAATAACGCTCATCGCATAATCCAGATAGGAGGTGCGCATTTCCTCCTCAATGGCTATTGGCCGAATATCTTGCCC
>JBPCVS010000092.1:0-22885 GCA_051010295.1 Parvibaculales bacterium
TGAAATTTTGCGCCATTCAAGCTAACAGATTTACAAGGACAGGTGGCCGAGTGGCTGAAGGCGCACGCTTGGAAAGCGTGTAGGCGTTAACGCGTCTCGAGGGTTCGAATCCCTCTCTGTCCGCCAATAAATTATTTACTTTTTGAAACAACGCCACTCTTGGGCAAAATTTAAGGAAAATGATGATTGAGCAAACATATCTTGGTGTAAGCTTCGCAATGGCGCAGAAGGGTATTTTTCAACTATAAGTTGAGTTGATTATCAAAAACTTGCAAATAAATATCTGTTTGTGATAGTTTGCGGCTTCGTGTTGTTTTGGTTTCACGATTTATAATTCAATCATGGAGGTTATTATGCTTAATATGATGAGAATTAATATCCCGCTTGTTTTTGCCGCTTTGGTTCTATCATCTGTGATGCTGGTTGCACCAGCAAAAGCTGATGAAGTGATGGCACTTCAAGATGTCATTGGAAGTATGACACCAGCCGAAGTCAATCAAATGCGTCAAGATGGGGCGTTGACCGGTGAAGTTGATGCCGTCATTGCCGATATTGTGGCTGATGCTATTGAAGAGGGCATTATCACCGCCGACCAAGCTGAGGAAACAGTCGCTACTTTGTCCATTGTTACGGCCAATGCAGAGTTTTTTGAATTTGATATTTTAGAGGTTATTAACCATTTGGTTGAGGAAGAAAATGTTCCTATGTCGGCGATTAAAAAATCGCTAGATGGCTTTAATCGCTTGTCAGATGCAGGCAAGGAAATTGTCGGTAGGAAAGATTGGGATGGTGATGCTTTGCCCGAAAATAGAGACGATGCGAACTCATTATTTCAACAATTGTCTGATGCAGACCAAGAAATAGTGCTGACCGATATGCTTGTTTTGACGACACGCAATGTAGAAGACCTTCTATAATAGGCGCGTTTTGAAGAATAATTATGGTTGTTTAGTTGGATAGGCGTTTTGATGTTACGAAAATTTAATTTTATTACAAAGCTTGCTTGTTTGGGTCTGGTTTTGCTGGTTGTGCCGAGCGTTGTTGAGGCACAACAAATACAAGCTGAAAATTTGCGCACACAGGCACGATTGGCTTTGCGGGATAATAATCCCGAACGCGCTTTGCGCTTGAGTGAGCAATTACTCATTGCCAATCCGCGTGATTTACAGGCGCGGTTTTTGCGTGCCACCATTTTGGTGTCATTGGGGCGCGGCGCACAAATCCGTGATGAGGTGGCATTGATGGCGCGTCTTGATTTATCGGCCAAAGATAAAAGCCGCGCCCAAGCTTTGCTGGCGGCGATTGATAAGCAAAATCAACGTTTGGCTTTGGCTGCCGATTTTAGTATTGGCTATGGCTACACTGATAATGCCAATTCATGGCCAGAAAGTGGGCAATATACTTATAGAGATGGTGCTGTTGGTGCTTTGCCCGACCCTGCCTATGAAGAATTTTCCGAATTGGACGACACTTTTTATAGTGTGAAACTTGGCTTGTCGGGCAGTTATATTTTTGGCCAAAGCCGCAAAAATATAGTGCGCTTTGGTATCAGCCAAACCGAGAAAAAAGGTGCGGATACGGAAAATATAGATAGTGCATTCACCCGATATAATGTTTCTTTTGAGACTATGTTGCCGCTTGAGATTCGGGCGCGGTTAGGCTTTTTTGTAAGCGATGATGACCGCACCAATCAAAAAATTGCCTTTGATGGTGATGGCCAATCTGTGTTAAATTCTGACCGCGAAAAGACAAGCTTTGATTTTCTGCTTTCCAAAAAATTTGGTATTTTTTCGGCGGGGTTGCGCTTTGCCGCGCTAGAAACAGATGTAAGCGGTGTGCCCAATGCTGATATATCAGATGCGCATGCTGATACTGGTAGTTTCTTTATCGGGTTCCCGCTTGGTCGCACAAATTATTTTCGGCTTGGGATGAGTTCAACCGAACAACGCAGTGATTATGGTGGCACAAATAAGCAAGATGGGCGTGAGCGCGTTGATAAGGATAGTGATAATTACACGTTTTTATTTGTGAAGTCTTTTGGTAGCAATCACCGCCTTATTTTGTCTTACACTGCGAGTGAAAGCGATTTTAAGGAAAATCTGGTGGGTGACGGCATCAAACGCAGTGATGATTTGGAATTAATTAGTGCGCGCTATTCCATTGATGCTGGGCGCGTGTGGCAACCTCTATCGGATTATGCGCTTGGGTTAGATATAGCGCGGTTGGAAGGGTCTTCCAATCAAGCCGCCGCTAATGTGGAATCGCTCACCTATACATTATTTTTCTCACGCAAATTTGACTTCTTTTAACGCATTTTAATGCGTGGCGAAGCCATCATAATTGCTGGCGGCGATTTGGTCGCAAATCATCCGATAGGGGCCAACCCCGCCAACATAAGCCAAAAACATGCGTGGTTTGCCGGGCACATTGGCACCCATATACCAACTATCGGCTTTAGGAAATAATGTGCGCTCAGCCAGATAAGACGTATGGTGTGCCCATTTTTCTTCGGCCTCTTGGGTCGGTTCAATGCAGCTTTTATCATGTTCATTCATCCAGCCAATGCAATCAGATACCCAATCAACATGTTGCTCAATAGATACCAGCATATTGCTCAATACCGATGGGCTGGACGGGCCAGTAATGGTAAATAAATTAGGAAAGCCGCTAATCGCCAGCCCTAAAAAAGAATGTGGCCCGTCAGTCCACGCATCGGTTAGTTTTTTGCCTTCGCGCCCGCGAATATCCACCCGCAAAAGCGGCCCGGTCATCGCATCAAAGCCAGTGGCAAAAACAATCGCATCATAGGGTTTTTCGCCCGCGCTGGTTTTAATGCCCGTTTCGGTGATGCTCTCAATCGGGGTGCGGCGCAAATTGACTAGCGAAACATTATCGCGGTTATAAGTTTCATAATAATTGGTATCAATGCATGGCCTTTTGGTGCCAAAAGGATAGGTTTTCGGCAATAAATCTTCGGCAGTCTCTGGGTCTTTCACCGTCTCGCGGATATTTTGGTGGATAAATTCGCACACCGTGTCATTGGCTGTTTCGTCCAGTTGCACATCACTAAAACTTGTCATAAGCGCGGTCAATAATCCGCTTTCCCATGCTTGTTGATACCTTGTTTGGCGTTCTTCGGGGCTGGCATCAAGGGCGCGCCCCATCTGGCGTGGTGGGTTGGGAATCCCCGCCATATCCATACGTTGACTTTGCCGAAAGCTAGGATAATTGGCTTTCATCGTGTCAATTTCGGCATTGGTTAAAGGGCGGTTAAAGGCTGGCGTTGAATAGGCCGCCGTGCGCTGATAAACCGTGAGTTCGCTGGCTTCTTCGGCAATCAACGGAATGGATTGCACCGCCGATGAACCCGTGCCGATGACGGCTACTTTTTTGCCGCTAAAATCTACGCCATCATGCGGCCATAAGCCAGTGGTGTAAGTTTCGCCCTTAAATTTGTTGCGGCCAGCAATATCGGGCTCTTTGGCCACTGACAACACGCCTGTCGCCATAATCAGATAACGCGCACTCACTCTTTCGCCGCTATCGGTTGTTACCAGCCATTCATCGCGGTCTTCATCAAAATGCGCGCTCACCACGCTGGTGTTGAAGCTGATATTGCTACGCAAATCAAACCTTTCGGCCACATGTTGGGCATAGCGCAATAATTCTGGTTGCGGGGCATACTTTTCCGCCCATACCCATTCTTGTTCCAGCTCTTGGGAAAAAGAATAAGAATAGGCCATGCTTTCAATATCAACCCGCGCCCCAGGGTAGCGATTCCAATACCATGTGCCGCCCACATCGCCGCCGGTTTCAAAAACCCGCGCCTCCAGCCCCATCTCGCGCAATTTGTGAAGCTGATACATGCCAGAAAAACCCGCCCCGACAATCACTGCATCGGCTGTGCTAGGCGGCATTAAATGGCGGTCAATTTCTTTGCCGACCCAATCCAATGCTTGGCTGGCGGCGGGCAAGGCCTCTACCATAGAAAAAAAGCCGTGCATTTGGTGGGCAAAAACCTTATGTGCCGCCAGCTTGCCCTGGTTGGCCAGCTTGTCAGCATAAGCATCGCCCTCATCGCGCAAAATATCAAATTCGGCAGTCAATATAATGGCGGGAGCAAGCCCCTCCACCTTATCGGCCAAAATAGGTGAAACATCGGGGTTAAGCCGTGTTTTCGGGTCGGCATATAAATCCCAAAAATGGGTCATGGTTTTTTCAGTTAGAAAATTTTGATTATCTGGCGCGCTATAGCTTGGTGTTTGCAACCGCCCATCAATCACTGGATAAATCAAAATTTGCAAGTCAATGCTGGGCCCATTTTCGCGGGCGGATTTTTGCGCTATCACGGCGGCCAGATTGCCCCCTGCGCTGTCGCCTGCCACAAAAAGCGGCAAATTAGCGGCATTGATTTTATTTCTATTATCTTCCACCCAGCTAAGTGCGTGATAGCAATCATCAACGGGTATGGGAAATTTATGTTCTGGGGCTTTGCGATAATCCACCAACACAATAATTGCCTTATAACGTTGTGCCAAATGCCGCCCCAATGCGTCATACCCATCAATATCGCCAATCACCCAGCCGCCGCCATGATAATAAATCATAATGGCTTGCGGTGTTTGGTCGGGGTATAAAACGCGCCCGCGAATTTTTGCCCCATCAACGGGAATCATAATATCTTCGGCGCGCACTTCTTGCGGCCCTTCGGGTAGGCCACGATTTATTTCGGAAAACACAAGCCGCGCCTCTTCTGGACTCAATTCGTCCAGTGCAGGCATTTCATTAACGGCCATTTGTGCCAATATAGCTGTGCTAGCAAAATCCAATTTCATTATTTTTCTCCCTAATTTTCCGCTATTTGTTCTTATCTCTGATATATAGGCTAGCGCGACAAGTTTTTTTGGTAAAGCCTGTTTTATGTAAAACTGCGTTAATTATTTGCCTGTTTTTTAGGTGGCGGGTTGTGAGGCAAGCAAAAAGCGACTAATTTGCCGCCAAAGATAAAGAAAATTTTTTGAGGGAGATTAAGATGACCGAACGCATAAACATAGCTGGGCTGCAAATTGCCAAAGAATTGGCGGATTTTGTGGCTGATGAGGCCGTTAAGGGAACGGATATGTCGCCCGAAGATTTTTGGGCGGCCAGCGCGGCGGTGTTAAACGCGCATCGTGCTACCAATAAAGCTTTGTTGGAAAAACGCGATGTTTTGCAGGCAAAAATTGACCAATGGCACATTGCGCGCAAAGGCCAACCCCATGATGGTGCCGCTTATAAGGGTTTTCTTGAGGAGATTGGCTATTTATTGCCAGAAGGGGAAGATTTTTCTATTGATACGGCCAATGTTGACCCCGAAATTGCCCAAATTGCCGGGCCGCAACTGGTTGTGCCTGTTAAAAATGCGCGTTTTGCTGTCAATGCCGCCAATGCGCGTTGGGGCAGTTTATATGATGCGTTTTATGGCACTGATGTTATTGACCAAACGGGCGATTTGGCCCCTATAGGGAGCTATAATCCAACACGCGGGGACGCAGTGATACGCCGTGCCAAAGCCCTGCTTGATGAGGTTTTTCCGCTTGCAAGCATAAGCCATGCCGAGGTGACGGCTTATGCTATTGTCGCGGGCGCGTTGCAGGCAACGCATAAAACTGGCACGGATGGGCTAAAAAATCCGCAAAAATGTGTTGGCTATCGTGGGCTGGCGGCCACGCCAGAGGCGATTTTATTAAAAAATAATGATTTACACATGGAAATATGGATTGATGCCACGCACCGCATTGGCAAAGATGACCCCGCCAATGTTGCGGATATTTTTTTGGAATCGGCAGTGACGACCATTATGGATTGTGAGGATTCGGTGGCGGCGGTGGATGCCGAAGATAAGGTTGAGGCTTATCGCAATTTGCTGGGCTTAATGCGGCGTGATTTGTCGGTTGAAATGGAAAAAACTGGCCGCACCATGACGCGCAGATTGGCCGATAATCGTGTCTATAAAGCATTAGATGGCACAGATTTTGCACTCTCAGGCTTGTCGCTTATGTTAGTGCGCAATGTTGGCCATTTGATGTGTAATCCAGCTATTCTTGACGATGCAGGCAATGAAATTCCTGAAGGCATTATGGATACGTTAATGACGGGGTTGCTGGCCAAACATGATTTGAACAAAAAAGATGCGGCCAGCAAAAACAGCCCTGCTGGCTCGGTTTATATTGTAAAGCCAAAAATGCACGGGCCAGAAGAAGTGGCTTTTGCCAATGATTTATTTGCCGCCACTGAAAAAGCTTTGGGTTTGCCAGCCTTGACGCTCAAAATGGGCATTATGGATGAAGAACGCCGCACCACCGTTAATTTGAAAGAATGTATCCGTGCGGCAAAATCGCGGGTTATTTTTATCAATACAGGCTTTCTTGACCGCACAGGTGATGAGATTCATACTTCTATGGAAATGGGGGCAATGATACGCAAAGCCGATATGAAAAACGCGACTTGGCTTAGCACCTATGAAACATGGAATGTTGATATTGGGCTGGCTTGCGGATTGCAAGGGCGGGCGCAAATTGGCAAAGGCATGTGGGCAATGCCCGATTTAATGGCCGCTATGTTGGAGCAGAAAATTGCCCAGCCGCAAGCCGGCGCAGATTGTGCATGGGCACCTTCGCCAACGGCCGCAACATTGCATGCGATTCACTATCACCAAGTTGATGTGGAGGCGGTGCAAAGCACATTAAAAACGCGCTCAATGGCGGCACTTGATGATATTCTTGCCGTGCCAGTGGAAACCCACCCGCAATGGTCGCCACAAGATGTGCAACAAGAGCTGGATAATAACGCACAAGGTATTTTGGGCTATGTGGTGCGCTGGATTGACCAAGGGATAGGGTGTTCAAAAGTGCCAGATATTCATAATGTCGGGCTGATGGAAGACCGCGCCACTTTGCGGATTTCTAGCCAACATATTGCCAATTGGTTGCATCATGATATTTGCACCAAAGAGCAGGTGATGGAAACGATGAAACGCATGGCGGCTGTTGTGGATGAACAAAATGCCGATGACCCCGCCTATACCGCTATGACGGCAAATTTAGATGGCTCAATCGCTTTTGCAACTGCGTGTGATTTGGTGTTTGAGGGGCGCAAACAACCCAATGGCTATACCGAGCCTTTGTTGCACCAGCGACGGCTAGACTATAAGGCGCGGCATTAGCGGGGCTTATTTGTCATGCGCTGATAAATATAGCCCGCCACCGCCCCAGCAAGGCACAAAGCGATGATTCCAGTCGCGCTGCGGGCGGCCGCAATCGGGGTGATTTGAAAAGCCGTTTTTATGCTCCATAAAGTTGTGCCAACGGCAGCAAAGCCAGCCAGTGTATAGACCAATTCGGGCAGAATTTTTATCCACCGCGTAAGCACTGTGCCCACCAGCATAGCAATCAAAAAACCTGTCCCAAAAATAATGCTAAATAAGGGCATCATACTGACCATATCGTGCCATGTTGTGTCTAGGCGCATAGAAAATGGCACTTCAACGCCCATATTAACAAGCGAGGCCATAACAAATTGCGTGCTGATAATAATGCCAAGTTGCGACAAAACCAGCCATGCCACAATAAAGCCGAAAAAATGATTTCTAAAACGATGCCAGTAATTCACTTTATATTTTCCCTATTTTGTTCTTTCTTGATTAAATGTATAAAGCAGTCTTATGCTGTTTTGCAAGTGGTGCGGGCATAAGTTTTAATTGGTGATTTTTTAATCTGTGATTCAGGGCAGTCTATAAATAGGAAAATTGATAAAATGGGAGTATTAGCTATGCGTCAAAAAAACCCATATCGGGGAAATTTAATCATGTTGGGTTGGTCGGCACTGATTGGGCTGGCTTTTATTTTTGGGTTGGCTTTTGGCACATCCGTTAAGGCGGCAGACTATAAGATTGAAAAAATTGTGACGGATTTGGATAGTCCGTGGGGGCTAGCGATTTTGCCGCAAGGCGATATGTTAATCACCCAACTAAGCGGCAAATTGCGGCTTATCCGTAATGGCAAGCTGGTCAATGAACCTGTGCGCGGTGTGCCAGAAAGCTATTATGCGTCACAAGGTGGCTTGATGGATATTGTGTTGCACCCCGATTATGCTGACAATCAGCTTGTTTATTTGTCGCTGGCGGTTGGCACACCAGATGCCAATGCATTGCGCGTTATTCGCGGGCGTTTTAATGGCACTGCACTAGAAGATGTGCAAACTGTTTTTGAGGCAACGCCCACAAAAGACACCCCCGCCCATTATGGCGGTCGCATGGCTTTTTTGGCTGATAAATCCTTGCTTATCACGGTTGGTGATGGCTTTGATTATCGCGAGCAAGCGCAAAATTTGAATAATCATTTTGGCACAATAGTGCGCGTAACCGATAGCGGCAAAGTGCCAGCCGATAATCCGTTTGTTGGGCGTGATGAGGTGCAACCAGAAATCTGGTCTTATGGGCATCGCAATGCACAAAGCATTATCTATGACAAGCAAACGGGCTATGTTTGGCAAACCGAACATGGGCCACGCGGGGGTGATGAGTTAAATTTAATTGAGGCGGGCAAAAATTATGGCTGGCCAATTGCCACTTTCGGGCTGGATTATTCTGGTGCGCGGGTTAGCCCCTATAGCGCGTATAAAGGCACAATTCAGCCGCTTGTTTATTGGACACCTTCAATCGCACCAAGCGGCATGACTTTGTATCGCGGCACGCAATTTCCGCAATGGGATGGTGATATTTTCATCACCTCATTGGTTTTTAATAATGTCGTGCGGGTGGATATGGCTGATGGGCAAGTGGTGCGCCGCGAAGTTTTATTTCCCGAAATTGCAGAACGTATCCGCGATATTCGCACCGGGCGTGATGGCGCACTTTATATTTTGTCGGAAGGCAAAGATGATGAAGGTGGAAAATTGTGGCGCGTTTCGGCCAATCGCTAATTGCGTTTGCAATGACAACATTAAATAGGGCTTGTCGGGCGCACAGCGATAGCGTATAAACCGACACTTCAGAAATGACAAAATTTGAGAGGCACTGATGGCTGTTCCAAAGCGAAAAACCACCCCGTCAAAACGCGGGATGCGCCGTGCGGCTGATGCGCTGGCCAATCCGACCTATGTAGAAAATCCCGATAGCGGAGAACTGCACCGCCCGCACCATATTGATTTGAAAAGCGGTATCTATCGTGGCCGCCAAGTGCTTGCCGCCAAAGATTAACCGCATATAAAAACCAAAAAAATTGTTAAATGGAAAAAGAATCGCGCTTATTATAAAATTTTCATCAGCTCGGCCACCACTGGCCGCGCTGCTTTTTTTTGTGCCGCCATATCACCATCGGATAAGCCGCCCGCCACCACCCCTAACAAACTATTGCTAAGCAAAAATGCGCTGGCGTGGCGGAGCTGGTCAATGGTGATTGATGCTTGTTCTATGGGTGGGTGTGCGGCGTTTTGCAATAAATGGCCGCGTATGATGCCCGGCAATGCCCCTTCGCTGATGGGCGGGGTTATAATTTTTCCATCATAGAGCAGATAAAAATTAGCGGCGGCACAGCCCGCGACACGCCCATATTGATTGAGCAAAATCGCTTCATCGCATTGCGCCAGAAGTGCGGCACGGCGCGCCATAATTGCGTCAAGATAATTGCCGGTTTTGGCCTGCGCCAATGGATGCCCCGCTTGGCGTATAAGGGTGCTGATATGGAGGCGCGAAAAATCTGGCGGCGTGGGGGCTGGCGTTAATTGCATTATCCAATTTGGCATTACATTATTTTGTGCATTATTTTCTGTCACCAAACCGCGTCCGCCCGCCCCGCCTGTCACAGTCAAGCGCAAAGCGGCGCGGTTATTGTTATTTTGTTCAACCAGCTTGTCGCGGGCGGTTTCTAAAATGGTGTCATCATAAGGCATAGCAAAATTGAGCAGGGCGCAGCCTTTTTTTAGGCGGTGCAAATGCGCTTTCCAAAAATGCGTTTTACCCCGCTCCACCAGCATTGTTTCAAACAGGCTTTCGCCGAGCAAAAGCCCTCTATCTTGTGTATCAATAGCCGCGTGGCTTTCGCGTATTGCGCCATTGAGCCAAATCATGTGCCAGCCTGTTCAATGATTGCCAAAAAATTTTCAATAAGCTGATGCCCTTGCGGTGTCATCACCGATTCGGGGTGAAACTGCACACCAAAAACAGGCTCGCGTGCATGCTCAAAGCCCATAATCTCATTATGGGGGCTGGTGGCAGTTACAAGCAAATCAGTCGGCAAATTTTTGGCAATCAGCGCATGGTAACGGCCAGCCAAAAAAGGCGAAGGCATATTATTAAATAAACGGCTATTATTATGGGTGATAGGCGAGGCTTTGCCATGACGCGGCTCACGTGCGCGGGCAATCGTGCCACCATAGGCTTGTGCCAGCACCTGATGGCCAAGACACACGCCAAGAATGGGCAAATGGGTTGCATAAATTTGTCGCGCTTTGACTAAATCAAAACTCACACCGCTATTGTCAGGTGTGCCCGGCCCAGGCGATAATATCAACCCATCGGGTTTGAGTTTAAGCACCTCATCAACGCTGGTGGTCTGGCGCATAATGCGGGTGTTATGCCCCGCCTCGCGCACATAGCAGGCCAATATCTCAACAAAACTGTCAAAATGATCAATTACCACAATCATTGGTTTTACACTCTTTATGTTTATCTTTGTCACTATCATAGCCTAAAGCTTGTAGCAGGCCGTGTGCTTTGTTGAGCGTTTCACGATATTCTGCTTCGGGGCAACTATCGGCCACAATGCCGCCGCCCGTTTGAAAACTCAATATGGCTTTGGCATAAATCGCGGTACGAATGGCGATATTGGTGTCCATCGCGCCATCAAAGCCAATATAGCCGACACTGCCATAAGATGCGCCCCGCCGCTCTGGTTCTAATTCGGCAATCACCTGCATAGCGCGAATTTTTGGCGCACCGGTGATTGAGCCGCCGGGAAAAGCCCCGCGCAACGCATCAAGCGGTGTTTTATTATCGGCCAATTCTCCAGTCACGGTTGAGACAAGATGGTGCACATTAGAAAAACTTTCTAGCGCACATAAAGACACCACATTGATAGATTGCTCGCGGCAGCTTTTGGCCAAATCATTGCGCAGCAAATCAACAATCATAATGTTTTCGGCGCGGTCTTTTTCGCTGGCGCATAAGGCTTGCGCGTTGGCTTGGTCTTGGGCGGGGTTGGTGCTACGCGGGCGGGTGCCTTTGATGGGGCGGGTTTCAATATAAATCGCTTTTTGGGCTAACCGACTTTGCAAAAACCGCTCCGGTGAGGCCGAAGCCAGCATCCAATCGCCAAAATTGGCATAGCAAGAAAAAGGCGCGGGGCTGGCCCGCCGTAAGCGGCGATAATAGGCAAAAATGCTGTCGCCACTTGCAAGGCGGGTGCGAAATCGCTGTGCCAGATTAGCCTGAAAAATCTCGCCAGATAAAATGCGTTCAACAATATCGGCAACTGCTGTGCGATAAGCATCGGCGGTAAAATTGCTCTTTGGCAGTTGGTTCAAAGGGGCGGCTGGCAATGGGTCGGGCAGGGGCAAGGCGGGTAATTGGGATAAATGTTTTTTCCATGTTGCAATGGCATCAAAGGCGGCGGCGCGACGGGCTTTTATGCCCGTTGCTGGCAAGCCACTGGCTATCAGCCACGTCCGCCCCGCCTTATGGTCAATCGCCAGCACATTGGCATAAAGCCCGATTGCCATTGCGGGCAAATTAAGTTTGTCGCTGGCGGTGTTGCTATGTGCAGGCGGGCAATCTTCCAGCCCATACGCCAAATCATAGCCAAATAATCCAGCCGCACCGCCCCGAAAAGGCGGGAGGATTTCATCAAGCTCAGGCGGCAAGCCGCGCCATAATTTTGCATGGTGGCGCAGGGCGGTGGCCAATTTGTCAAAAGCCGCCACTGCCGCATGGCTTTGTGCCAGCAATTTTTTATAAGGCGCGGTCATAATAAAACTATAACGCGCCGCCGCATGGTCAGGGTCGTTGCTGTCCAGCCAGATAGCCCAATGTGTATTGGCAAGGGGCGCAAAGGCAGTTTCGGCATCAACGGGTTCAATTTCTTCAATCACCGCTCCATCTGCATGCAAATAGGGGCGTGTCAGGCGCGGCATTTAGAACTTATCCTTGCGCGCCCGAATTTCGGCAAAAACCTCTAAATCACTGGCCGCCGCCATATCAAGATGGGCGCGAATGGACGCATCACCTGCGCGTAAAAACGGGTTGGTGGCCAGCTCTAATTCTATATTTGTTGGCACAGTTGGTTTATCGGCGGCACGCAAAGCGGCAATTTCCTCAACACGTTTTTGTAAATCCGTATTATCGGGGTCAATCTCTATGGCAAAAGCGGCATTATTGCTGGTATATTCATGCGCGCAATAAATTGTTGTGGCGGGCGGCAGGGCGGCCAATTTGCTCAAACTCGCCCACATTTGCGCCATTGTGCCTTCAAAAACGCGGCCACAACCCAAAGTAAATAGGCTATCCCCCACAAAAGCCAGCCCATCATCGGGCAAATAATAAGCAATATGCCCCAATGTATGGCCGCCTACATTTAATATCTGCACCTGATGATTGCCAAGCGTAATGGTGTCGCCCTCATCAACCATTTGGTCAATACCGGGAATTTTATCGGCCTCGCCACGTGGTCCAATAATTGTGCAGTCGGTCTTTTCTTTTACTGCCAAATTATTGCCCGCATGGTCCCAATGGTGATGGGTGTTCCAAATATGGCTCAAACGCCATTTATTGGCCTCCAGCATGGCCAAAATCGGAGCTGGGTCTGGCGTGTCAATACAGGCTGTTTGGCCAGATTGTGGGTCGTGCAACAAATAGCCATAATTATCGCTAAGGCATGGGATTTGTGCAATTTCTAGCATCGTCATCGCTTTCTCCTTCAAAAATATCTACATTATTTCGTCTCATCATCACTTTACTATATTTTCTGTATTATAGCTAACCGCGCACCAACACAAACACCGCCAGTTCAGCTGTCAGATTGTGCCAGCTATTTGGCGCACCTTTTATTTGGCGTGGGCGGTTGCCTCTCAGTGTAATGGTTTTTTCAACTTTCAGATTGGCTTTCGGGCATAGTTCAACAAAATCAGTTAAAGTGCATAAATGGATATTGGCCGTATTATACCAATGTGCCGATAGCAAATTTGTTTCTGGCATGCGGCCATTAAAGGCCAGCTCTGCGCGCAACCGCCAATGGCCAAAATTGGGGATAGAAACAATAAGCTGTTTGCCGATACGCGCCATTTCGCACAACACATCAAGTGGGCGTTGGGTGGCTTGTAATGTTTGGCTCAATATCACCGTGTCAAAACCATTATCGGGATAATAGTGCAAATCCGTATCCGCATCGCCCTGCACCACCGCCAGCCCCCGCGCCACGCAATCATTCACCCCCGCTTGGCTGAGTTCTAGCCCATGCACATCACCTTTGCGGCGTTTCACTATCAGTTCCAATAATTCGCCTTTGCTACAGCCAATTTCTAGCACCCGACTGCCCGCATCAATCATATCGGCAATCAGTTCAAAATCTATGCGCCTATCGGTCAAATTGCCGCCAGCGCGGTGACGTTGGTCAATCATTATTATTCTCCAATTCGCGCTCTAGTCCACGTAATTGCGCTGCATTATCCAAAAAGCCACGCAGGGTGGCAAACATTTCTGGCTCGTCTAAAAAAAACGCATCATGGCCTTTGTCGCTCTCAATCTCAACAAAGCTGACTTGCGCCCCCGCCGCGCTCAAGGCCCGCACCAAAGCAATGCTCTCGCGGGTAGGAAACAGCCAATCGCTGGTAAAAGACACCACGCAAAATCGCGTCTGCGTGTTTTGAAAAGCCGCCGCCAAATTGCCATCATGCTCGGCGGCTAAATCAAAATAATCCATTGCGCGGGTAATATAAAGATAGCTATTGGCATCAAATCGTTCAACAAAAGTCACACCTTGGTGGCGCAAATAGCTTTCAATCTGAAAATCAGCATCAAAACTATGACTCAGCTGGGTTCTATCTTGCAAATTGCGGCCAAATTTGCGTTGCAATGCGGTTTCTGACAAATAGGTTACATGCGCGGCCATGCGTGCCACTGCCAGCCCTTTTCTTGGTTGCTCGTCACGTTCATAATAAGTGCCGCCATGCCAATTTGGGTCGGCCAATATGGCCTGTCTGCCAACCTCGTGAAAAGCTATATTTTGTGATGAATGACGCGCCGAAGTGGCAATCGGCACCGCCGAAAAAACCCGTTCGCCATGCGCGGTTGCCCATTGCAACACCTGCATACCGCCCATTGAGCCGCCAATCACACAAAACAAGCTGGCAATGCCCAACTGGTCAAGCAACAAATTTTGGGCGCGCACCATATCGGCAATGGTGATAACTGGAAAATCCAGCCCATAAATGCCGCCATCTGGCTTGGTGCTGGCCGGGCCAGTGCTACCAGCACAGCCGCCAATCACATTTTGGCAGATGATAAAATAGCGGTCGGTATCCAACACTTGGCCGGGCCCAATCAAATGCGCCCACCAGCCGGCCTTGCCCGTGAGCGGGTTTTGGCCGCCCGCATATTGCTCACCCGTGAGGGAATGGCACACCAAAATAGCATTGGATTTATCTTCATTGAGTTTGCCAAAACGCCGATAAGCAATGGTAACATCGTGCAGGCAATCGCCGCCATCTAATGGCAGATTGGCGTTAGGCAAATGTAATGTTTCGTCCACACCTTGTTGTGTATCACTTTGTTTTGTAATTGGCATTTGTTCACCCTATTGTGTTTTTCTCAAACAGACTTGTTGTAATTTGGCACATTTTCCGCCTCACCTATAAAAAGTCAATCTTTCCTTTGATTTACACCCAATGTAGCCTTATGACTAAAAGAAAAATAAGATGTGACGAGTAAATTATGGCCGATAGATTGGATAAAATTCGCGCTGATATTGACGCGCTTGATGCAACATTGCGTGAGCTGTTGCACACGCGCCTTGAGCTTGTGGCGCAAGTGGCGGCGGCTAAGGCCGATGCTGGCGGTATTAAACTGCCTATCCGCCCTGCGCGTGAGGCCAAACAAATGCGCGTTTTGGCGGCTTATGCCCAAGCCCATAATGTGCCGCTTGCCGCTCTGATAGCGATTTGGCGCGAGCTTATCGGCATGGCATTGTTGCAAGAAGGTGAATTTATAATCCACGCTGTGCCAGAAAGCGAAGGTTTGGCGCGGGCGCATTTTGGCAGTGTTTTGGGGCGCGCACTTGATGTTCGCACAGATCAAATAGATGCGACAGAAACCTTGCCCTATGTTAGTGTTGTGCCGCTTAATATGGTGGCGGATAAAAATGAACCTGTATTGGGTATATTGCCAGTTTTGGGCACCCCGCAAGCGGCTTTATGCGGGGTTGCAGCGCAAGAGATGTTGGACGAACCTGTCACCTTGATTGTCGGCAAAACATCAGACATATTGCCACCCGATGGGGTTATGTTAGGCCATGATTTGGCTTTGTTGGTGGGGGCGGTTGACGCACCGCAAGGCTGTCGCCAGCTTGGTATTTTTGAGGCCCCGCTTACTATGCCCGCACCTGTTATTGGAGATACCGCATGAGCAAACCACGCGCCAAAGCAGGCATTATGGACACACCGCTTTATGTGGGTGGGCGCGCCAAAATAGAGGGTGTCGCCAAAAGCTTCAAATTATCCTCTAATGAAAACGCACTTGGTGCCAGCCGCCAAGTGTTGCGCGCAATAAAAAAAATGGACAAAGTTGCGATATATCCCAATAGCGACCATGCGGAGTTGCGCGGCGCAATAGCGGCTTTGCATGATTTACACCCCGACCGAATTATTTGCGGCGCGGGGTCTGATGAAATTTTTCACTTGCTGGCACAGGCTTATATTGGTGAGGGCGATGAAATTATTCACACCGAACACGGCTTTTTAATTTATGCCATTGTGGCACGGGCGGCGGGTGGCACACCTATCAGCGTGGCTGAAAAAGATTTAACGGCTAATGTAGATGCGGTTCTAGAGGCGGTAACACCCGCCACCAAAATTGTTTTTCTGGCCAACCCAAATAACCCGACTGGAACAATGTTACCCCAAGCCGAACTGATGCGCCTGCATGATAATTTGCGCGATGATATTTTGCTGGTGCTGGATTGCGCTTATGCTGAGTTTATCGCGCCAGAAAATTATCCGCATGGTTTTGATTTGGTGGCGCGGGCGGATAATGTTGTGGTAACGCGCACTTTTTCAAAAGCTTATGGGCTGGCGGCTTTGCGGCTGGGTTGGGCATATTGTCCAGTGGCGGTGTGCGATGCGTTAAATCACTTGCGCGGGCCGTTTAATGTTAATCAAATCGCGCTAGATGCGGGGCTGGTGGCATTGGCCGACCAAGACCATATTAAAGCCAGCCGCGCCCATAATACACAATGGCGCGATTGGCTGGTGCAACAATTAAATGGTTTGGGTTTTACCATACGCCCATCACAGGCCAATTTTATATTGCTAGAATTTGCCAGTGCCGATGAAGCACAAAAGGCAGATAAATTTATGTGTCAATGCGGGGTTATTGCGCGCCAATTAGCCGCTTATGGTTTGCCGCATGCGTTGCGCCTTAGCATTGGCAGCGAACAAGCCAATCGTGCCGTGCTGGATGTTTTGGCCAATTTTATGAAAGAGACGCGCTCGTGAATAAGCCTAAAATTGCTCTTATTGGTTTGGGGTTAATCGGGTCATCGCTTGGCCACGCGCTCAAAAAAAACGCGCTGGCGGCGCATATTTCTGGCTTTGCCCAAAGCAGCCAAACCCGCAGCCGTGCGGTGCAACTCGGCTTTGTGGATACGGTGCATGATAGTGCGGCGGCGGCTTGTTTGGGGGCGGATATTATTTTTCTAAACACACCTTTGGGGGTGATAGAAACATTGGTGCGCGAAATTATGCCGACCCTTAAAGAAGGTGCGATAATTACCGATGTTGGTTCGGTCAAGGCGGGTATCATTCGGGATGTAGAGCCATTATTGGAAGGCCGCGTTCACCTTGTGCCGGGCCACCCCATTGCTGGCACAGAACAATCGGGCCCTGATGCAGGTTTTGCTGAATTATTTGAAGGGCGTTGGTGTATTTTAACGCCCACGCCGCAAACCAGCTTAATCGCTGTTGATGTGATTGCAAAATTATGGCGCGATATGGGTAGCGAAGTGGAATTTATGGATGCCACGCATCATGATTTGGTGTTGGCTGTTACCAGCCATTTGCCACATTTGATTGCTTATAATATTGTCAATACGGCGGCGGAATTGGAAAGCGATACGCGCCATGATGTTATTAAATATTCGGCAAGTGGTTTTAGAGATTTTACCCGCTTGGCTTCTTCTGACCCTGTGATGTGGCGTGATATTTTTTTGCAAAATAAAGAGGCTGTGCTGGAGATATTGGGGCGGTTTAGCGAAGATTTAACCGCTCTGCAACGGGCGATACGGCGTAGCGATGGCGACAATTTGCAGAAAATTTTTACCCAAACACGCAGTATCAGAAAAAGCATTATTGAAGCCGGGCAAGATGTGGCGGCACCTAATTTTGGCCGCCCTAATTCTGGTTATATGGATTCTGAAACTGATGATAAAAAGACTTAATCGCTCTTTTTATATTCCCTTTCAACCCCTATGCGGCAGATTGGCGAGTGTCCATAAATAGCGGATATATTCACCCAATAGCAGGCGCAATGTGCCTGTATATCGCCACCATTGGTCAAGCTGAACATTTTTTGGCACAACGGGATAGGCCGACAGGCTGAGATTTGGCTTGGTGCGCCGCATCTCAAGAAAAGCGCGTGGCATGTGGTGTGCGCTGGTTACAATAATGACCGACCGATAATTATGCGCATCTGCCCAAATGGCGGTTTGGTGAGTGTTTTCAACCGTGTTGGTGGCCTCATAATCAAGGTCAACACAACAACGCAGCCGCGCACTTTCTTGGGGTGCAAAACCCATAATGGTTGCAAAAGTTTGGTCATCATAAACACCAGAAATGAGCAGACGTTTGCCGCGTCCTTTTTTCATCAGCTCAAACCCAGCAGAAATTCTTTCTGGTGCTGTGCCAGTGAATACGACAATGCCATCTGCTTTGGGCGGTATGGCGGTGGGACGTGGCAGATTAATAGCGAAAATAACAAAGAACAAAAAAAATAAAAAAATCAAAACACCCAATAAAACAATAAATCGCCACCACCAATTTATGGGCTGTTTTTTGTCAAGCAGAGGAATAAAACGCGTCATTATTTACCTATCACCATCTTAAATTTCTAGCCGCAGGCGGTGGCGCACATATTGGCGCGTCACCAGCCAGCTTAAAAGAATTGTTGTAATGGGAACAGGCAACAAAAATAGTGCAAGTTCGGGGTTGCGTGCATCAGCAAATAAGCCGCCTAACAAATAGAAAAAAAGCAGTGCCGCCACCATGCCACCCAAAGCCGCCCAACTGACGGCACGGGTAAAATGGGCTTCAAAATGGCGAGAAATAAACCCATCTTGCGCGCCAATCTGGTGCAATACATACAATGTTTCGGCATTGGCCAACAAGCCAGCACGGGTGGCAAATAAAATCACTGTTATCGTGGCCAACATCACCATCACCATCACCAACCCCGCAAATAGCCGCAAACTAGTGGCGGCGTGGGCCAATGTTTGTCGCCAGTTGCCATGCGTATCCAGCCTTGCGCCGGGCGCAACCGCTTGCAAGCGGGCGGCCAATGGTTGTGTGGCCAAGCTGTCGGGTGCATCGGGGCGCAATTCAATCAGCAATGGTATGGGCAAATCTTCGCCGATATTACCCGTGCCGAGCCATGGCTCAAGCAGGGCGGTAAGCTCATCTTTTTGCAACACCCGATAAGCCGCCAAACCCGGCGTTGCCTCCAGCTCGCGCAACACCGCGGGTAGCTGGTCGGTGGGTGTTTGTCGGTGCGTTTCTACAATTTGCACACTCATTGCGCTGGTTGCCCGAATAAGCCAATTTTCTGCCGCTTTATCGGCTAACAGGCTGGCACCCAATGCCAAACAAGCCAAAAAACTCATCACCAAAGTTACGGCAGTTAAGGCCGAGCCAGCAAGATTTTGGCGCGGTAATATGGGCGCGGGTTTGTGGGTTTTTGTCATGGGGTGCCTTTGTGTTGTGGCACAGCATTATTGTCAATATAGCTGAGTGCATGATTGTCAAGATGCAGGCGCGGATGAGAAAATTGCTCCCAAATATGCGGGTCATGAGTGGCCACCAAACAAGTTGTGCCAAGCCTATTGAGGGCATCAAGCAAATGCATAATCCGTATGCCCATATCAATATCTACATTGCCAGTCGGTTCGTCAGCAATAATAATTTTCGGGCGCGCAATCACCGCACGTGCAATGGCGGCGCGTTGTTTTTCACCGCCTGATAAAGTTTCAGGTAAAGAGTAAATTTGTTCTCCCAGCCCGACCCAGTTTAATAATTCAATGGCATTTTGGCGATAATGCGCTATGCGCCCCCCCGCCACCCGAAGCGGCAAAGTTACATTATCAAATACCGATAAATGCGCGAGCAACCGAAAATCTTGAAAAACAACCCCAATCTGGCGGCGCAAAAGGGCGGTTTGGCGGCGGCTTAATGTGGCAATATCTTTGCCTAATACTTGCACTGTGCCAGTGCTAGGCGGATGGGCAAGAAAAATGAGTTTCAACAAAGAGGTTTTGCCCGCCCCCGATGGGCCAGTTAAAAAATGAAACGAGCCCTGCGCGAGGTGCAAATTGATGTCGCGGAGAATCTCTGCCCCATTATCATAACGCAGACTTGCATGATTTAGTTCAATCATTTGTCACTTCAACCATTTTATTACAATTTATCACACTCTATCACTCTTTATCAGAGTGCCAGATTCTATGCGCAATTTCCACTTTTGCCCATTTTATTTTGATGCCAACCAATTAGGCAGGCGTTCTAGTTGCATCATTTGGTCATAGTCGGGGCGGGTGCGCACAATTTCAAACTGGTTGCCAGCCACCAGAATTTCTGGTGCTTGTGGGCGCGTATTATAGGCCGAGCCCAATGTTGCGCCATAAGCACCAGCCGTAAAAATAGCCAGCTGTGCCCCCATTGGTAATGTGGGTAATTGCCGCGCCAGCCCCAAAAAATCGCCACTTTCACAAACCGGCCCAACAATATCCCATATTTTTTCATCTATTTTTTCATCGCCAAGTGCTTCGCGCACGGGTTTAATATCGTGATGCGCACCATATAGGGTGGGGCGCATAAGCTCAGTCATGGCGGCATCAACCACCATAAAATTTTTGGCCGCACCATATTTGCACCGAATAATGGAAGTAACCAAAATGCCTGCATTAGCAGCGATAAGCCGACCCGGTTCTAAAATAATGCGGCAACCGCTATCGCCCAATGTTTCGGCAATCAATTCGGTATAGTTTTTTAGGTCAGGCGGCGGCGTATTGTCGCTTTCATAAGGCACCCCCAATCCGCCACCAATATCAAGCTGAGTGATGGTGTGGCCTTGTTCGCGTAATTGCTTCAATAGCTCCGCCATTTTCATAAAAGCCATTCTAAATGGCGCAAGCGCGACAATTTGGCTGCCAATATGAATATCAATGCCAATGGCGCGGATATTGGGCAAGCTGGCGGCATGCGCATAGGCGGCAGGGGCGTTTTGCCACGCAATGCCGAATTTATTTTCGGCTTTGCCAGTGGTGATTTTTTCATGTGTCTGGGCATCAATGTCGGGGTTAACGCGCAGAGCGATATTGGCGGTTTTATCCATCTCCACCGCCACTGCCGACAGCACATCAAGCTCACTAAGGCTTTCAACATTAAATTGTGCAATGCCAATGTGCAAAGCGGCACGCATTTCTTGTGCGGTTTTGCCAACCCCTGAAAAGACAATTTTTTCTGGCGCAATGCCAGCTTTTAGGGCGCGGTGCAATTCGCCCTCCGACACAATATCGGCACCCGCGCCTTGTGCCGCCAAAGTAGCAATAACGCCCAAATTGGAATTGGCTTTGAGCGAATAGCAAATCATAGATTCGCCAATTTTGGCGGCGCGCAACGCCTCATCCAACGCGCTATAATGGTGGCGCAAAGTGGCATCGCTATAGCAATAAAAAGGCGTGCCAATGGCGGCGGCAATGTCTTCTATGGCCACCTCTTCGGCAAATAATGTGCCATCACGATAGATAAAATGGTGCATCACGCTTTCTCCCCTAAAATGGCCGCTAAAGCGCGTCTTGCGCAAGTGTTACATTTTCTAGCACAGGTGGCATGAGTGGCAAACTTAATGCACCGCGTTTGCCACAAGCCGATAGCAACATACCCATCTGCGCTATAATCATCATCATCATTAACATCCGCATCAGCCGCGTTCCATTTTGTCTAGCTGTGCCACCCAATTTGCCGCTTCATCGCGCACATTATTGGGCGCAGTGCCGCCCGCACTGGTGCGGCTGGCGACTGAATTTTCAACCCCCAAAGCGGCATAAATTTCTTTGCTGATGCGGCTATCAACCGCTTGCATGGTGGCCAGTGGCAAATCTTCCAACCCACATTGCGCTTTTTCAGCTTCGCCCACCAGTTGGCCAGTTATATGATGCGCCTCGCGGAAGGGTAGCCCTGCCTCGCGCACCAGCCAATCGGCCAAATCGGTGGCGGTTGAAAAACCCGCACCCGCCGCCGCCCGCATGGTTTCTGGCACAGGCTGCAAAGCCGCCATCATGCCAGTCATGGCCGCCAAACATAGTGACAGGCTATCAAAAGCGTCAAAACTGCCTTGCTTATCTTCTTGCATATCTTTGGAATAGGTGAGCGGCAGGGCTTTCATCACCACAAATAAACTTGTTAACGCGCCAATGATACGTCCGCTTTTGGCACGCACCAGCTCGGCCGCATCAGGGTTGCGCTTTTGCGGCATAATGGAAGAGCCGCTTGAAAAAGTGTCAGGCAGGGTAAAAAACCCAAAAGCGGGTGCAGAAAAAAGCACAATTTCTTCCGCCAGCCGCGATAAATGCGTGGCACAAATCGCCGCCGCCGACAAGCTTTCCAACACAAAATCCCGCGCCGAAACGCTATCCATGCTGTTGGCGGTTGGCCGCTCAAAGCCAAGATTTTTGGCCGTTTTTTGCCTATCAATGGGAAAGGATGTGCCCGCCAATGCACAAGCACCTAATGGGCTTTCATTCAGCCTTTTGCGGGCATCTTGTAGCCGCCCATAATCACGCGACAACATTTCAACATAGGCCAATAAATGATGCCCCAATGTGACAGGCTGGGCGGCTTGCAAATGGGTGAAGCCGGGCATAATCGTGTCGGCATGGGCGGCCGCTTTATCGGTTAACACCCGCATCAAAGCGATAATTTGGACGGATAAATTATCTAATGTGTCGCGCACATAAAGCCGAAAATCAGTTGCCACTTGGTCATTGCGCGAACGTGCCGTATGCAGGCGGCCAGCGACTGCACCAATTTCATCTGCTAATTTTGCTTCAATATTCATGTGAATATCTTCCAATGCGCGAGAAAATTGAAATCCATTATTTTCCAATTCGGCATTTTCCAATTCGGCCAAAATTTTCTCCAATCCGCTTTTAATATCACTAGCATCTTGTGTTGAAATAATGCCGCAATCGGCCAGCATTTGCACATGCGCCAACGACCCGCGAATATCATAGGCATAAAGCCTTTGGTCAAATTCGATAGATGCGTTAATTTCTTCCATTATATCGTCGGGGTTGTCATTAAACCGACCGCCCCACATGCGATTACTCATGTTAAACTCCACGCTTGGAGGCCGCCTTATGTCTGATATGCC
>JBPCVS010000093.1:0-3276 GCA_051010295.1 Parvibaculales bacterium
GCACTGGAAGTGACTTTGCAACCCATTGAAGCAACTTTGACCGATGCAGAAATAGCCGCTATATCGGAAAAAATTACCAAAATTGTAGAGCAAGCCACAGGCGGCAAATTGCGCCACGAATAATGCCTATGGCGGCAAATTTATATATATTTAGGTTTTTTTATAAATTTAGTCTTTTTTATAAATTTATACTTTCTTATAAATTTATACTTTCTTATAAATTTAGATTATTTTATAAATTTAGACTCCAGTCTAAAAGTTACTAAATTTGACATAATATTGCGCTAAACACTTGGGATTTTGCCGCCTTTTTTATTAAGAGTAGGTTTTTTGCCGCATAGTGCTTCGTGGCGTTGAAGCCACGCATTTTCCAGTTCGGCTATTTTTTCTTCGCCCGCCTCAAGCCAATAGAAATGAAGGGCGCGACCTTTTGCTGTGGGGTTTGTTTTCTCGTTATCGTCCAAATGTTGCTTGAAGCGGCGACGGAGTGATTTGGTCTCGCCGATATAAAGAATCTCGTCCGAAAAAGCGGCCAGCACATAGCACCCCGACCCTTGCGGGATATGATTCGCCCATTTCAGGTCAAACACTTGGCTTTGCGCTGGCGGTGGGCGCAGTGAAGCAACTTTCACAGTTCTATTCTCTCGTACGACTCGCTTGGATAAAGAGCAGACCTCATTTCATTTATAATTTTTGTGTGTGCCGCCGCATTTACGCGACTTGCCACGCCTCCACTTCGCCACCAGTCAGCCGTATGAATGCCCGCATATTCGCCGCTCATATTTTCAAATAGGCTATTGAATAGATTCGTAAATGTCTCTTTTTTGAAACTTGGTGGGTTTTGATTGGCGAGTTTGTCGAATACGATGATAGAGAAGCGGTTGAAAATCTGGGCACCAGTATATTTAAATAAAACTGAGTCATCTTCGGGTTGGATAATTTCGTAAATCGCTATCCAATAATTTAGGAAAACGCGACATTGCTTTTCAAAGTCGTCCTTATATATATGAACCACTGGATTTGCCTGTGATAGGAAAGTTTTTTCGATGGACTTGACAAAGGTTGCTTGCTTAATTGTGCCTTCTCCTTTTGGTTCATTTGCCATGATAATTTTCCCTTTCCAAGGGGATTGCTCGTTTTCATTAAGTTCAGTGGCAACCCTCACCCCTTTTTCAACAGTTCCAGATTTAACCAGATTGTCCATCCATTTGGGTAAAGAGGGGGTATCGTTCACTTGATATTCTTTTGTTAAACGCGCAATGATTTGCTGGCCGATGGCCTCGTCAACTTTCTTTTGTGTGGTGTTAACGATATAAAAATGACACATTTGGTGGAGAAACGGCATTTCTGGGCAGATGCTAAAAGCAAGTTCCATATCCAAAACCTTTTTGTTTTCTTCAGCCGCTAATTTGAAACCTTCAAGGCGGTGTTGCCCGTCAACGATATTAAACGGCAGAGCACCCTCGTCAAAGCTTATCATTGAATGCGCTTCATCAAATTCAATGGGCTGGTCGGTAGCGGCAAAAATGGCGGTTGGAATAAAAACACCGTTGGCCGTGCCAATATTTTTAAGAATATAATCGGCAATTTTTTTAGCGCGCACCTTTTCCAGTATGCGTTGAAATCCCTTATCGGTTTCTGCATCCAAATGGTCAACATTATAAAAGCCGTCAGACAAGGCATCTTTTACACAGACAGATGTCGTGTAAAATTCAAGGTCGCCTTGTTGTACTCGTGCGGCGTGGAACTGAAATTCTTTCATGGGAAAAACCTCCTCACATTATTATTGGCAAAACTCTAGCCCATCTGACATTTTACGCAACCCCACGTTTTGGCTTATTTCGCATTGGCGAAAGTTGCTGTGAGTGCTATAGGCTGGCTTATGAGTGTGCAATCCCATATTCGCAATTTTGCTATTATTGCCCATATTGACCATGGTAAATCAACTTTGGCCGACCGCTTGATTCAGGTAACAGGCGGCTTGAACAGCCGTGAGATGCAAGAGCAGATATTGGACAATATGGAGCTGGAGCGCGAGCGCGGCATCACCATTAAAGCGCAGACGGTGCGGCTGGATTATAAGGCGCAAGATGGCCAGACTTATCAGCTTAATCTGATTGACACGCCCGGCCATGTTGATTTTGCCTATGAGGTGAATCGGTCGCTGGCTTCTTGCGAGGGCGCGCTTTTGGTGGTGGATGCCAGCCAAGGCGTTGAGGCGCAAACTTTGGCCAATGTGTATCAGGCGATTGCCGTTGACCATGAAATTGTGTCGGTGCTGAATAAGGTGGATTTGCCGGCTGCCGACCCTGCCCGTGTGCAAGCCCAAATTGAGGATGTTATCGGGCTGGATGCCAGCCAAGCGGTGCTGGTATCGGCCAAAACGGGGTTGAACATTGAGGCCGTGCTGGAGGCCGTTGTAACGCGTTTGCCGCCGCCAAAAGGGGACGCGCAAGCCCCCCTTAAAGCGATGTTGGTGGATAGTTGGTATGATGCTTATTTAGGGGTTGTTGTGCTGGTGCGGGTGGTGGATGGCACACTTGGGAAAAACCAGAAAATCCGTATGATGTCCACCGGTGCCACGCATCTGGTTGACCAAGTTGGCGTGTTTCGCCCCAAACGCGAAATGGTGGAGGCGTTGCGGCCCGGCGAAATTGGCTATTTTACCGCCGCCATAAAACAAGTGGCCGACACGCGAGTAGGCGACACAATCACCGAAGATCGTCGCCCCTGCACCAGCTTGTTGGAGGGTTTTAAGCCGTCTCAGCCTGTGGTGTTTTGTGGGTTATTCCCTGTCGATTCCAGCCAGTTTGAAGATTTGCGCGAAGCCATGGGCAGGCTGCGTTTGAATGATGCCAGTTTTGAATATGAAATGGAAACCTCCGCCGCGCTGGGTTTTGGTTTTCGCTGTGGTTTTTTGGGGTTGTTGCATTTGGAGATTATCCGCGAGCGTGTTGAGCGCGAGTTCAGCATTGATTTGATTACCACCGCGCCATCGGTGGTTTATCATTTGCACATGAATGATGGCACAATGCAGATTTTGCACAACCCCGCCGATATGCCCGATAGTGTGAAAATTGACACCATAGAAGAGCCGTGGATTAAAGCCTCTATTTTGGTGCCAGATGATTATATGGGTGCGGTGCTAAAACTTTGCGAGGATAGGCGCGGGCGGCAAATCAATCTCAGCTATGCAGGCCAGCGCGCTATGTTGGAATATGAATTGCCGCTTAATGAGGTGGTGTTTGATTTTTATGACCGCCTTAAATCGGCCAC
>JBPCVS010000094.1:0-6011 GCA_051010295.1 Parvibaculales bacterium
AAGAGTCCGAAGAAAATTTTTCACCATGACCACATTATTAAGTTTTCGGGGGGTGAGCTGCCAGTTTGATGGCGACATTGTTGTTGATAATGTCAGTTTAGACATTGCCGAAGGCGAGATTGTTTGCCTGTTAGGGGCTTCGGGGTGTGGCAAAACCACCAGCTTGCGGCTGGCGGCTGGTATGGAGCCACTCACTGATGGTGAAATTTGGCTAAATGGGGCATGCGTATCTACGCCTAAGAATATCGTGCCACCAGAGCAACGCAATATCGGCTTTTTATTTCAAGATTTCGCGCTGTTTCCGCATTTGACAGTTTTGGAAAATGTGATGTTTGGGTTGCACCAATCCGATAAAAATGAAAGGCGGAAGATGGCCGAAGCGTTTTTGGCGCGGGTAGAATTGGCACATTTTGGCGGCAAATTTCCGCATATTTTATCAGGCGGAGAACAACAACGCGTTGCGCTGGCGCGTGCGCTTGCGCCAAAACCTTGTTTGGTGTTGATGGATGAGCCGTTTTCCAATCTTGATGCCCAATTACGTGACCAGATACGTGATTTAACTGTTGCCTTGCTGCACGAAACTGGCGCGGCCGGGCTGGTGGTCACCCATGATTCCGCCGATGCTTTGCGCATGGCTGACCGCATTGCCGTGCAAAAAAAGGGGGAATTGATACAAATTGACAAGCCAGAGATATTATATAATGCCCCCAAAAGTATTGATGTAGCGGTTTTGTTTGGCACGGTGAATTTTTTGCCTGATAATTTGCAACAGGCGGCGCGAGCGATTGGCCTAAAAGCGGCACGATTTGGGGTGCGCCCACAAGTGCCAAAACTATCGGGTGGGGCTGATGATTTGAGTTTTGAAGGTGAAATTATTGAATCGCGGCCTTTAGGATTGGACTGGTTGTGCTATGTTAAACTGACTGGCGGCACAATATGGCAAATTATTTTGCCGCAAAGTAAAGTGCCAGAGCAGGGGGTGCATAAATTTTTTGTATCACCCACCCAGCTCATGCTATTTAATTAACGATAAAGGCCAAGATTATAAGGGAGAGTAACTTATGGGACTAAGTTGGATACAAATTTTGATTGTAATTGTGTTGCTCGTTTTATTATTCGGACGGGGGCGCATTTCATCATTGATGGGTGATATTGCGTCTGGCATTACCAGTTTCCGCAAAGGCTTGCGCGAAGGCACAAAAGAGCTGGATGATACGACCGCGCCGACAATTGATGGCGACCAAGAAACCGACAACACCGACACGCCCCCCAAAGAGTGAGGGCGAAGAAATAGGGTAGCGCATGTTTGATATTGGTTGGAGCGAAATGCTTCTGCTCGGCATTATTGGATTGCTGGTGGTGGGCCCGCGTGAATTGCCGTCTATGTTGCGCACGCTCGGCCAATATATCGGGCGCGTGCGACACATGGCACAATTATTCCGCCACAATATAAATGAACTCGCCGATGAAATTGATGTGCAAGACGGCCAAGATAAATTGACGAGTTTTATAGATGAACCGAATTTATTTGATGCCAAAAAAGACACCAAAGCAGATGAGAATGACCAATGAGCGAAGAGGCAACCAAACAATCTAGCAATGCAGGTGATGGCGCACCGCTTATTGAACATCTTATTGAGCTGCGCAAAAGAATGATGTGGGCGGGAATTAGCTTTTTGCTGGCACTGGCAGTGTGTTTGTTTTTTGCCGATGATATTTTCAAATTTTTGCTCTGGCCCTATGCTGCGGCCATCGGTGATAATCAGCCTTTGGAACTTATATATACCGCACCGCATGAATTTTTTTTCACACAAATTAAATTATCTATGTTTGCGGCTTTGTTTGTGGCTTTTCCGATGATTGCTTTTCAGCTTTATCGCTTTATCGCGCCCGGCCTTTATAAAAATGAACGCGCCGCATTTTTACCTTTTTTGCTGGCCGCGCCCTTATTATTTGTCGCAGGTGCGGCTTTGGTGTTTTTGCTGATTATGCCATTGGCTTTAGAATTTTTTGCCGCCATGCAATTTAGCGAAAGCGGCACCGATGTGCGCATGATGAATCGCGTGAGTGAATATCTGTCTTTCACAATGGTGCTGATGCTCGCCTTTGGGTTGTGTTTTCAATTACCCGTTGTGTTAACCTTGTTAGGGCGCGCTGGGCTGGTGAGTGCGGCAGGCCTGCGGCACAGGCGGCGATATGCGATTGTGGCGGTGTTTGCGGTGGCGGCCTTGCTTACCCCGCCAGATATTATTAGCCAGATTGGGCTGGCGGTGCCGACCTTATTGCTTTATGAAATTTCTATCTGGTCGGTCGCCACATTAGAAAAAAACAATTCTGAAAAATAAACAAACGAAGCTTATAGATTTTAAGGGCGCATCGGCCTATAAATGCGCTATAGCAGGTTGAATAACTGGAAAGCGAAAACCCATGCACGACATTAAAGCCATTCGCGCCAATCCTGAAAATTTTGACGAATTGCTGGCACGGCGGGGCGTTGCGCCGCAAGCGGTATCGCTGTTGGCGATAGATGAAAAGCGGCGGACGGCGATTGCCACACACCAAGCCTTTCTAACCCGCCGCAATGAAATTTCTAAAAAAATTGGGCAAGCTAAAAGTGCAGATGATGAAAGTGATGTTGAAGAATTAATAGAAGAAATGACTGCATTAAAAGGCCATATCGAAACAACCGAAGATGACCAACGCCCAGCGCAGGCTGAATTGGAAATTAAGCTGGCTGAATTGCCCAATCTGCCATTAGATGATGTGCCAGACGGCCAAGATGAAACGTCCAATGTAGAACAACGGCGCACCGATGGCGCATTGCCGCCGCAGGCTGCGCAGCATTTTGAAATTGGCGATGCGCTGGGTGAAATGGATTTTGAAGCGGCGGCGCAAATGTCGGGGGCGCGTTTTGTGGTGTTGAAAGGCCAGTTGGCACGGCTCAATCGTGCTTTGGCCAATTTTATGCTGGATTTGCATGTGAATGAATTTGACTATCAAGAAATTGTGCCGCCCGTGCTGGTGCGTGATGAGGCGGTGTTTGGGGTCGGCCAGTTGCCCAAATTTGCCGATGATTTATTCTGCACCAAAAATGGCTATTGGCTCACCTCCACTGCCGAAGTAACTTTAAGCAATATGGTGCGCGAACAAATTATTGAACAAGAGAAATTGCCGCTTCGCATGGCGGCACTGACCCCGTGTTTTCGCTCGGAAGCAGGGGCTGCCGGGCGCGACACACGCGGCATGATACGCCAGCACCAATTTGATAAGGTGGAATTGGTGTCCATTGTGGCACAAGAAGATGGGGCGGAAGAATTGGAGCGCAAAACCGCCTGTGCCGAAGCGGTTTTGCAAAAGCTAGAATTGCCTTATCGGGTGATGTTGCTATGTGCGGGGGATATGGGCTTTGCGGCGCGTAAAACTTTTGATTTAGAAGTCTGGCTACCGGGCCAGCAAGCTTTTCGGGAAATATCTAGCATTTCTTATTGTGGCGATTTTCAAGCCCGCCGCATGCAAGCGCGTTATCGGGCGGTGGGTGAAAAGCAAACAAAATTTGTGCATACGCTCAATGGGTCGGGGCTGGCGGTCGGGCGCACTTTGGTAGCGGTGCTAGAAAATTATCTGCAAGAGAATGGCGCGGTGGCGGTGCCAACGATATTGCAACCCTATATGGGTGGCCAAAAAATAATAGAGGCCCAAAATGGCTAAAGCAGTGCGCCGTATTTTAGTATCTAATGATGATGGCATTGGTGCCGAAGGCTTAAAAACCGCCATTAAAATTGCCCAACAACTTTCCGATGATGTGTGGACAGTTGCGCCATGGGAAGAGCAAAGCGGTGCCAGCCATTCTTTAAGCCTGAGCAAACCGATGCGGCTTATTAAAAAAGGTGCCAAGCGTTTTGCTGTTACTGGCACACCAACCGATTGCGTGATGTTGGCCACGCGGTCTCTATTGTTGGATAACCCGCCTGATTTGCTTATATCGGGGGTTAATTTTGGCCAAAATATTGCCGAAGATGTCAGCTATTCTGGCACAGTATCGGCCGCCAAAGAAGGCACAGTGGTGGGTATTCGTTCGGTTGCCCTCAGCCAAACAGTCGCCCATGATGGCAGTCGCGCCATCAATTTTGGCGTGGCCGAAAAACATGGCGCGAAATTGTTGAAAAAATTGCTGTCACTTGATTGGTCAAAAGACACATTGATGAATATAAATTTTCCCCATATTGCGACCAACGCGCCTTGTGCGGTAAAAATTACGCGCCAAGGCAAACGCGATGCGCGTATCTTATGTATTGAACAACGCGTTGACCCGCGCAATAATCCTTATTATTGGTATGATTTTAATCGTGCGATTAGCCGTGCGCCCAGAGGCTCAGATATTGAAGCCATTATGCAGGGCAACATTTCTATCACGCCGCTTCAAATGGACCATACAAATCGGACGATGAAGAGCAAGTTGAAAAATTTATTTGAGTAGATTGGGCGCGTATATGCAAAAACCTCTCATTTTGATTTTATGTTTTGTGATGGCTACCTGCGCGCCTATTTCTACTGGCCGTTGGTATGACAGCGAAAAAGACCGCCCTGGATTTTTTGAGCGGCGGGGCAAAAATGCGGGCAATAAATCAACAAAGAGTATAAAAGTTGGCCGGGGCGATAATTATCACAATTTAGCACGCAAATATGGTGTGCCATTACGGGCTTTAATTGAGGCCAATAATGCGCGTCCGCCCTATCTTTTGCAGCCGGGCGACCGCTTGGTTTTGCCGTATCAAAAATTCCATATTGTGCGCTCTGGCGATACGCTTTATGCCATTTCGCGCAAATATAACACCGATAGCGCAAGCTTGGCGCGCACCAATCGCCTTAAAGCACCCTATACATTAGAAGTCGGCCAAACTTTGCAGATTTCTAGCCGCAACACGCCAAAAATCAGCACCCGCACAAAGCGCGTAAAAAAACGTCAAAACAAAACACTGCCTGCGCCGCCGCGCCGTGCGGGACGTTTTTTGGTGCCAGTGCGCGGGCGGGTTATTTCCAACTATGGCGCAAAGCGGGGCGGCTTGCACAATGATGGCATCAATATCGCAGTGCCCACTGGCACGCCGATAAAAGCGGCTGAGAATGGCATTATTGTATATGCTGGCAATGAATTGCGCGGTTATGGCAATTTATTGCTAGTGCGCCATAGTGATGGCTGGGTAACAGCCTATGCACATTTGTCACAATTTGCGGTGCGCCCCGGCGATCGTGTCAAACGCGGGCAAGTGGTGGCGCAGGCGGGGCAAAGTGGCAATGTTGATAGCCCACAATTACATTTTGAAATTCGCAAAGGGACACAAGCGGTTGACCCCGCCTCATTGATTTAGAAAAATATGCAAAAGCCTGTTGAAAAATTTGGCGAAACAAGGCTTTTTACTTATACTTATCGCAACAAAATGCAACAAGAGACAATATAAAGGACAATAAGGGAGATAAAAATGTTGATTACACCTGCTTATGCGCAATCTGTTTCTGGTGGCGGGGCTATTTTGGAGATGTTGTTTCCGCTGATATTGGTTTTCGCCATTGTCTATTTTATGATTTTGCGCCCGCAACAAAAACGCCAGCGCGCCCATCGCGCTATGTTAGAGGATATTCGCCGCAATGATGTGGTGGTAACACAAGGCGGTTTGGTCGGCAAAGTGGCCAAAGTGGGCGACGAAGAATTGGAAGTAACCATTGCCGAAAACACCCGCGTCTCAGTTATTAAATCAATGATTGTGTCGGTGCGGGCTAAAAATGATTCAGCAAAAGCCGAGTAACCTGAATGTTGCATTTCTCTCAATATAAAATTGCGGGCATTTTGGGGCTTGTCCTATTGGGCTTGTTGTTTTGTCTGCCAAATTTTTTGACTGAAAATCAACGTTTTTCACTGCCAGATTTTTTGCCCTCAGGCACATTAAATTTAGGGTTAGATTTGCGCGGTGGCTCGCATTTATTACTTGAGGTGGATACTGCCAGCGTCAAAC
>JBPCVS010000095.1:0-9410 GCA_051010295.1 Parvibaculales bacterium
CTGCTTTTGTGCCGACATGCATCCACAACCCATCCATCACATAGCCCGTCAAATGATTGCTGGCTAAGGCCGCATCGTAAATTTTATTTAACGAAAAGAAATTATCGGCAATTTTATTAACCCAATCTCGCGTTAAAATCTGCACACCAGCAAACACATAGGCATTTTCATTTTGCCCATTTTGGATATTGTTTTGCAGGCGGCGCACAAAACCATGTCCACCTTTCGCGCTTTGCGGCACTAATGCAAAATCACCCGAGCCATCATAGCCTGTCGTGGCATTGGGGGCGGCCAACAACAAATGCACATTGCCCGCTTGATAGCACCCCATCAATTTATCAATAATGGATTGGCCAGCAATGGCGGGCTGGTTTTCGCGCCACACTATATCAGCATTGCACACCAAAAATTTGTCAGCGGCCAAAAGCGGCAAGGCTTTTTTTACGCCGCCCCCCGTCTCTAGCAAAGTCTCGCGCTCATCAGACACCACAATTTCAATCGGCCAATCATGCGCCGCCAAATAATTTTCCACCCTGTCGGCTTTGTGATGCACATTCACCACCACCCGCCTTATGCCCGCCTCAGCCAGCCGCATAATCATCCGCCCCAACAAAGCTTGGCCGTTAATTTCAATAAGCGGCTTGGGCACATCATCGGGTGCGGGGCGCATACGTGTGCCTTTGCCCGCCGCCAAAATCATAGCGCGTGTAATCGGCTCAACTTGCATCATTTATCTCCAACGCTTCTGGTGCATGCGCCGCCAGCCATGCGCGCACGGGGGCTAAAGTTTTATGGTTAAGGTTTTGTTTTAGGGTGCGACAAAGGCGCGGCAGATGGCATAAATAGGCAGGTTTATTATCGCGCATCGCCAAGCGACAAAAAATGCCAGCAATTTTGAAATTGCGTTGCGCGGCAGCCAGTTCCACATCGCCCGCAAATTTTGTTGCGGCTTTTTTATCGCCCGCAAATCGCGCCTTCATATAATGCGTCAGCATGGCCTGTTGTTGGGCGGGCGGCACATCCAGCCGCGCATCATATATCAGCGATGCCATATCATAGGCGGGCGAACCCGCCAATGCGTCTTGCACATCAATCGCCACCAGCCGATAACGCCCCTGCCGCGCCGCCCGCCACAACAAATTGGGGCTATGAAAATCGCGCAACACAGTGACCGGGTTTTTCGGCATTAAATCATCGCCCAGCCTGTCCCACAAATCTTGCCAAGCCAAACGCGCCGCCGCATCTATATTTATGCCGCGCCACGCCAAAAACCAATCGGTGAATAGGCCAGCCTCCACCGCCTGCACCGCACCATCATAAAGCGGCAAAAACTCAGCCGCTTGGTGCTGGTGCAAAGCCAGCAATATATTGACGGCCTCAAAATAAATCACAGCGCGGGTGCTGGCATTTTGCGTAGCCAATGTTTCATCGCCACAATCTTCTAGCAAAATAAACCCCGCCGCCTCATCAGCCGCCAATAGATGCGGCACGGCAATATCATGCGCCGCCAGCCAGCGACTCACACGGCAATAGGCGGGCGCGGCCTCCGCCAAATGCGCAATTTGTGAATAGCTTTGCCCATCATAAAGTGTCTCCTCATTAGGCGTGGCTTGGCCATCGGGCGCGGCTTCCCCATCGGGCGCGGCTGGCCAATCCATGAGAACTGCAGTTGTATTTTCAAGCTGCAAACGTTCATAGCGTCGGGTAGAAGCATCACCCGCCAGTGGTACGCGCACCGCCTCCCCCCAGCCGCTTTGCGCGATAAATTTATCCAGCGCGTCAGCTCGTGCCAAAGCCTTGGCCAGTGGCGCGGTGCGCTCAGCCGTGGCGGTGATACGCGCTGTGCGCTGGCCATTGGCCGCCAATTCAAGCGCGATGTCAAAAGTCGGTTCGGGCAAAAAATCGCCCGCATTTTCTGGCCATTCCACACAACAAATATGGTCAGCCAGTGCCTCCACCAGCCCTAATTGCAACACTTCTTCGCTGGCCCCCAGCCGATACAAATCGGCATGTAACAACGCACCGCGCCGCGTGTCATAGGGTTGCACCAAAGTAAAAGTTGGGCTTGGCACAATTTGTGCAAAATCGGTTAAATGCTGTATCAGCCCGCGCACCAAAGCCGTTTTGCCAACCCCCAAATCGCCCCGCAAAGCCAGCAAATCGCCAACCGCCACCTGCCCTGCCAACACGCCCGCCAGCCGCAAAGTCGCGGCCTCATCATCCAGCTTTATGTTGATTGGCCGCGCCATCGCCTAATAGCGATAATGTTGCGGCTTATAGGGTCCTTGCTGTGGCACACCAATATAATCGGCCTGCTCAGGCGATAATTGCGTCAGCTTTACGCCCAATTTATCCAAATGCAGACGCGCCACTTTTTCATCCAAATGTTTGGGCAACACATAAACCTGTTTTTCATATTTATCGTTATTTTGCCAAAGCTCTATCTGCGCCAGCACTTGATTGGTAAAAGATGCACTCATCACAAAACTTGGATGTCCAGTGGCACAACCCAAATTGAGCAACCGCCCTTCGGCCAGCAAAACAATGCGCTTGCCATCGGCAAATTCCACCTCATCAACCTGCGGTTTGACATTATGCCAAGCTAGATTTTTCAGCGCGCTCACCTGAATCTCGCTATCAAAATGGCCGATATTGCCGACAATAGCGCGGTCCTTCATAACGCGCATATGCTCCACCGTGATAATATCTTTATTGCCAGTGGCCGAGATAAAAATATCGGCAATCGGTGCGGCCTCTTCCATTGTTGTCACCTCATAGCCTTCCATTGAGGCTTGCAACGCACAAATTGGGTCAATCTCCGTCACCATCACCCGCGCCCCTTGCGAGCGCAGACTTTCTGCCGAGCCTTTGCCGACATCGCCAAAGCCGCAAATCACCGCGATTTTGCCAGCTATCATCACATCGGTAGCGCGTTTAACGCCATCAACCAAACTTTCGCGACAGCCATAAAGATTATCAAATTTTGATTTTGTCACGCTATTATTGACATTGATAGCAGGCACTTTCAAACTGCCCTCTTGCGCCATTTCATAAAGCCGCAATACGCCCGTTGTGGTTTCCTCCGACACACCAACGCAATCCTCCAAAATTTGCGGATATTTTTCGTGGCATAATTGCGTTAAATCGCCGCCATCATCTAGCAATATATTGGGTTGCCAGCCATCAGGGGTTTTTAATGTTTGCTCAACGCACCACCAATATTCTTCTTCGCTTTCGCCTTTCCATGCAAAAACCGGCACACCGCTTTGTGCCATCGCGGCGGCGGCATGGTCTTGGGTAGAAAAGATATTGCAGCTTGACCACCGCACCTGCGCACCCAACGCCATTAAAGTTTCAATCAGCACTGCGGTTTGAATTGTCATGTGCAAACAGCCAGTAATGCGCGCCCCTGCCAAAATTTGCTGGTCGGCATATTCCTCACGCAACGCCATTAAGCCCGGCATTTCAGTTTCGGCAATGGCAATTTCTTTGCGTCCCCAATCGGCCAAAGATATATCGGCAATTTTATAATCGGCATTGGCAGTATCACTCATTGTATTTTTCTCCATTGGCAATTTAATAAATTTAAGGCGGGTTGTAACAGGACATAATCGCCTTTGCAAGCTTCATATAAAGATTTCTTTATATTTCTATAGGCCGCGCCATCAACTATTCCTCATCAAATTTATTTTCTATCAGGGCAACAATCGCCGCCAACGCACTATCGGCATCTTTTCCTTGTGTGCGCAAAATCACAACCGACCCAAATGACGCACCCAGCATCATCAGCCCCATAATAGAAGTAGCCGCCACCGCCTCGCCATCGCGTTCTAATTGCACCTCAGCATCAAAACACCCCGCCAGATTGACCAGCTTGGCAGAGGCACGAGCGTGTAATCCGCGTTGATTGGTGATGGTGAGCTTTTTTTCTGGCACTATTGACCGCTTGATAAAACATCGCTGGCGACAGAAATATATTTTATGGCCGCTTCTTTGGCCTCATGCACCGCTTCGGCCAAAGGCTTATTGGCGCGCACACTAGCCAGTTTTATCAACATCGGCAGATTGATACCAGCAATTACCTCAACCTTGTTTTCATTAAGCAAAGAAATAGCCAAATTAGATGGCGTGCCACCAAACATATCGGTTAGCAAAATAACACCCCGCCCACTATCCACCGCAACAATAGCATCAACAATATCTTGGCGGCGTTTTTCCACATCATCATCAGGCCCGATAGAAATTGTTTCTATTTGCGGCTGACTGCCGACAACATGCTCCATCGCGGCGCGAAATTCTTTCGCCAACATGCCATGCGTAACAAGCACTAATCCAATCATCTGACTCTCCCTTTAGATATTGGCCTTTTAGGTATCGGCCTTTTAAGCACTTTACCGATATTTTTGCCCATATTTATAGGGCGGAGCAAGTCAAAATCCGTTTTAGATGGTGTATAAATATCAGTTTCGGAAAAACCATCGCGCCCCAATGTGGCCAAAGCCAACATGATAAGCTGCGGTGTGCCAATATCAAAACCATGCAAATGCAAAAGCGGCAGGCGCAAATCTGCATAATGATAATAGGCAGGAGTAGGCAAGCGCGGCACTTTTGCACGCGGCACAAGCTTAACCGCCAACCTAATTTTGGCACAAGCACAATATGGCAAACGCACCAACCCCAAGCCACGCACCTCACATAAGCCTTTTATATTATCAGGCATATTATCTAAAGGCGGCAGGCTGGCACAAATTTTGCCTTTTTGGGTGGACAGCTGCACGCGGTCATCAGCCACCAATTTGCCGCCATGCGCACAACACAAAGCCAGTGCTAAAGTTGATTTACCACTGCCCGAGCCGCCCATCAGCAACACGCCACCACCCGCTAATTCCAATGCTGTTGCATGAATGATATTGGCTTTTTCACTCATATTTATTTTTCGCCTTATTTTTCTCTTGCGCGGCGGGTTCAGAGAATTGGGTAAGCGGCAAGGTCAATGTAAAATAACTCCCTAGCGCATCGGGGCGATTATTGGCTGTTAGAGTGCCGCCATGTGCTTGGGCAATCTGGCGCGAAATGCTTAATCCCAAACCAGAATGTCCCTCATCTATAGCAGTTTTTGCATTATCAGCTTTTACCCCATCTATCGGGGCATTATGTATCGGGGCATTACTGCGGTCGCTATAAAAACGTTCAAAAACGCGTTCAGTCATATCATCTGGCAAGCCAACCCCTTCATCAGTCACTGTTAGAGAAACCATATCAGCCTCACGCCAAACAGTAATAAAAACCCGCCCCCCCGATGGCGTAAAGCTGGCCGCATTGCTTATCAAATTATCAATGATTTGTGCAATTTGCGGCTCTTGTGCCTCCACATAAAGCGCGTCATCAGCGCGTATGTGCAAATGCACCCCATAATTTTCAAGCAGAAAATCCGTCATCGTCTCACCCATTTTATGCACGAGTTGGGATAAATCAAAAACCGCGCTAGTGCCACGATTAAGCTCGGCATCCAGCCGTGTTGCATTAGAAATATCAGAAATCAACCGATTAAGCCGTTGCACATCATGGGTAATAATGGCGAGCAATTCTTGCTGGGCTATTTTATCACCCGCCTTATCTTTATCATCAATGGCTTCGCTTTGCGCACGTTCAAGGCTTTGCACCGCACTAGAGAGCGAACTAAGCGGGTTTTTTAATTCATGCGCTACATCGGCGGCAAACCGATCAATCATGCTGATACGATTGACTAATTGTTGCGTCATATCGCGCAAAGCGGTAGATAATTCGGCAATTTCATCACCCCGTGCGGCATAATCGGGAATTGTTTCCAAACCCGGCAGGGTTGGGGTGTTTTGGCCAAAGCCGCGCATGGCTTGTGCCAATCGGCGCACGGGGGCAATCACCGTGCTGGCCAAAAATAGCGAGGTCAAAAGATTGACCACCAATGCCAGCACAATCAACTCCAAAACCTGCCCGCGTTCTTCACCAATCAGAGCATCAATTTCACCCGGTCGGGTTGACAACATCAAACCGCCAATAATGGCGCGATAACCCTGAATAGGCACCGCCACCGTCAAAATATCGCCGCCATCTTCGCTTTGCCGTTGCAAACTGGCGGCACGGCCTTTCAAAGCCGCCGCCACTTCGGGCAAATTATAGCCATCAGAAGCCGACATTTCCGACAAAATAGGGGCTTGATAGCGGGTTAATTTTGACAGCTGCGCCAGCCAATTATCCAGCCAATCTGGCATGCGCCCATCACCGGGCAAAGGTGGTAAGCTTTTGGCCAACACTTGTGCCGACCTATCCATTGTCGCACTATCCAACACCAAATTGCCATTGCGCGCATAAAGGCGTAACCGCGCATTGGTCACTTGTTTGGCTTGGCGCAAAATGGCAGAAGCCTCGCGGCGTTGCCAATCAGGTGCCACGCGGCCATTGAGTAATTGGCCTAAAATGCTTGGCTCAAAAAACTGAAACTCATTGGTGCGTGCCGCACGGCTTAAAATACCAGCGATTAAACGCGCTTGCGACTCAAGGCTTTGCTTATAGGCGGTGGTGAGCACTTGGCGGCTTTCTTGCACATAAAGAAAACCGCCCGCCAGCACCACCAGCCCTAGCATATTCAAAATCACCAGCCGCGCCAGCAAATGCTCACGAAAGAAAGATAAAAACCGCACTTATTCATCCTTATAACGATAGCCAACGCCATATAACGTTTCAATCGTATCAAATTGTGCATCAATGGCACGAAATTTTCGCCTCAGACGTTTGATATGGCTATCAATCGTTCTGTCATCAACATAAATCTGGTCATCATAAGCCGCATCCATCAGCGCGTCACGGCTTTTGACAATACCGGGTCGGCGCGCCAAGCAATCAAGAATCATAAATTCAGTCACCGTCAAATTAACCATTTGCCCGCGCCAACGGCAATCATGGCGTTCAGCATCTAGGCGCAAATTGCCCCGCTCATACATATTTGAAGCATCTTCGGGGCGGGCATTTTGCGCCCGCGCTTTGGTGCGGCGCAACACGGTGCGTAGCCTTTCAATCAGCAATCTTTGCAAAAATGGCTTGGTAATATAATCATCGGCACCCATTTTAAGCCCAAATACTTCGTCAATTTCATCATCTTTGGAGGTTAAAAACACTACAGGCATCTGGCTGGTTTGGCGCAAACGGCGCAACAATTCCAGCCCATCCATGCGCGGCATTTTTATATCAAACACGCCAATATCAGCCGCTTTTTTTGCTAATGCGTCTAGTGCCGCTTGGCCATCGGTATAGCTACGCACCTGAAAGCCTTCGGCCTCCAATGCCATTTGCAAGGTTTTTATGATATTTGCATCATCATCAACAAGCACTACTTCAGTCATTTTCTCCACCTTTCTTTGGCTATTTCTCTCTCGCTTGCGCCTTTACCACCTATAAATGTGGCATTGGCAAATAAAGTTCAACAGAATTATGGCCTTGATGCGGCACTTTGCTTGCACTGCACCACTTGTTTGCATATATTTGCGATTCTATCAGGGGAATCGCGCATAGCAATATCATGCCGACTATAAAGAGGGTAATCATGCAACAAACGGGCTTTCACATCAGCAAAAATGGCATAGACCAGCAAGGTCTTGATAAAGCTAAGAAAATTTATTGGAATTTGCGGCCTGCAGAAATTTATGAATTGGCATTGACGCGCCAAGAAGGTGAAATTGCCGCAGGCGGGGCTTTGCTTGTCAAAACGGGGGCGCATACAGGACGCTCGGCACAGGATAAATTTATCGTCCGCGATGCCACCACCGAAGATAATGTTTGGTGGGATAATAATAAATCCATCAGCCCCGAACAATTTGACGCATTGCACGAAGATGTGCTTGCCCATGCACAAGGCAAAGAGCTTTTTGTGCAAGATTTATTTGGCGGCACTGATGATACGCATCGGCTGGCCACCCGCGTGGTGACCGAATTGGCGTGGCATTCACTATTTATCCAAAACTTGCTGGTTGAGCCGCAAATGGATGAATTGGATAATTTTGACCCCGAATTTTTGATTATCAATTTTCCCGATTTCAAAGCCGACCCAACACGGCATGGCGGACGTGGCGAAACCATGATTGCGGTTAATCTGGCCAAAAAAATTGTGCTGATTTGCGGCACTTCCTATGCGGGCGAAACCAAAAAATCGGTGTTTTCTATGCTCAATTATCTGCTACCTGCCAAGCGCGTTATGCCGATGCATTGCTCGGTTAATGTTGGCAAAGCGGGCGATAGTGCCATCTTTTTTGGGCTCAGTGGCACGGGCAAAACCACCCTATCGGCCGACCCCAACCGCATTTTGGTAGGCGATGATGAACATGGCTGGTCGGAAAATGGCGTATTTAATTTTGAGGGCGGCTGTTACGCCAAAATGATAAATTTATCGGCCGAGGCCGAACCAGAAATTTATGCCACCACGCAACGTTTTGGCACAGTGCTAGAAAATGTGGTGATGGACCCGCAAACCCGCCAGTTAGATTTTGACGATAACACGCTGGCCGAAAACTCACGCGGGGCTTATCCATTGGCCTTTATTCCCAATGCTTCCGATAATGGCCGCGCAGGGCATCCCAAAAATATCATTATGCTCACCGCCGATGCTTTTGGCGTATTGCCGCCCATTGCACGGCTGACCCCCAGCCAAGCCATGTATCATTTTTTATCAGGCTACACCGCCAAAGTGGCGGGCACAGAAAAAGGCGTTAGCGAACCTGAGGCCACTTTTTCAACCTGTTTTGGCGCGCCCTTTATGCCGCGTCATCCATCGGAATATGGCAATTTATTGCGCGATTTGGTGGCGCACCATGATGTGAAATGCTGGCTGGTCAACACTGGCTGGACGGGCGGGGCTTATGGCGTGGGCAATCGGATGCCGATTAAAGCCACCCGCGCTTTATTATCGGCCGCCTTGGATGGTAGCCTCAATGATGGCGAATTTTATAAAGACGCGAATTTTGGCTTTGAAGTGCCAATATCAGTGCCAGAAGTGGATAGCGCGATGCTTAATCCACGCAACACATGGGACGATAAACAAGCCTATGACGTGCAGGCGGCCAAGCTGGTGAATATGTTTATCGCCAATTTTGAAAAATTTATTGACCATGTGGACGAAAATGTCCGCGCCGCCGCCCTAGCCGCCGAATAATGGCCGCTGAATAAATCTTTATTAGTAATACTAATAAATATTTTTACGCGTGAAAATTATAGAAATTACCATAATAGTAATACTATTATGGTATAAACACCGCTTATTAGCCAGTTAATTTGCTACAAATATACCGATTCAAGCTAATATCTTGTTCGCTGGCTTCCAACGCCAATTTTTGGTGGGTTTGCGGCGGCAACCGCAGGGTAAATTTGCCAGAATAAGCCCG
>JBPCVS010000096.1:0-8009 GCA_051010295.1 Parvibaculales bacterium
ATACCAGTTTCAACGGCTTTTTTCAAGCTTGTGCCTGCTGTTCCCACTGGCCGCCAGCATTTTGTTGCCAATAGGTAAGTGCGTGACCCGCCGCTTGCAATTTTTTCCAATGGCTACGCGCATTGGCCAGCGCATCACTATCGCGCCCATCAAAAATACTCACGCAACGTTCAAACCCATCAAATGTGTCGCGCATCGCACCATCTACCAAAAACAGCACCTGTGCATCATTGGGCCTATCATCACTATTTGTCAGCCAGATGGGTTGGCTGGCGGCACTATCGGCAAAGCGCGCATCGCCAGCCCGCGCATGCGGCATAAAATTATCCTCGCGCCAAGTCCATAACAGCTTGTCCAAGCTTTCCACCCGCTCGGCCGAGACCGCCTGCACCACCGCCCGCCAGTCGCGCTCCAAAGTTTTTTCCAGCAAAAGTGGCAAAAGCTGTTCAAGGCTTTGCCGCTCTAAATGATAGAAAAAAACCTCACTCATTTTCGCACTTATTTTTCATAATGCCTAGTTTTCATAATGCCTAGTTTTCATAATGCCTATTTTTCATAATGGGCGCGCACCAGCCTATCCAACAGGCGCACCCCATAGCCGCTTGCCCAGCTACGGCTGGTGGCCGTTTTTGGGCTGCCCATTGCGGTGCCAGCAATATCCAAATGCACCCATGGCACGCCATTGGTGAACCGTTGCAAAAATTGCGCCGCGGTTGACGACCCCGCATAACGCCCGCCAATATTTTTCATATCAGCATTGGGGGTGTTTATCATTTTGTCAAAATTGTCGCAAAGCGGCATCCGCCAAACTTTTTCGCCTTCGGCTTGGCCAATCGCCACCAGCCGCTCCGCCAACTGGTCATTATCGGTGAACATACCAGCATATTCCTGCCCCAATGCAATCAGAATCGCGCCAGTTAAAGTGGCCAAATCAATCATAAATTGCGGCTTGAAGCGTTTTTGCGCATACCACAGCGCGTCCGCCAGCACGAGGCGGCCTTCGGCATCCGTATTCAGCACTTCAATGCTTTGCCCCGACATAGATTTAACAATATCGCCCGGGCGTTGCGCTTTGCCATCAGGCATATTTTCTACCAACCCGATAATGCCAACCGCATTAACTTTGGCTTTGCGGGTGGCCAGCGCGCACATCAAACCCGTCACGGCGGCCGCACCGCCCATATCGCCTTTCATATCTTCCATGCCGCCGGCTGGTTTGATGGAAATGCCGCCCGTGTCAAAACACACCCCTTTGCCGATAAAGGCCAATGGCTTGGCTGGTTTTGCGCCACTGCTTTTGTCGCCGTGCCATTGCATCACCACCATCTGGCTGGGTTGCACACTGCCTTGTCCAACCCCAAGCAAAGAGCCCATGCCGAGCTTTTTCATTTGCGCTTCGCTCAACACTTCCACTTTTACGCCAAGCTTGCTGAGTTTTTTGGCGCGTTTGGCAAATTCGGGGGGCGTTAATATATTGGCTGGCTCATTGACTAAATCCCGCGCCAGCAATGTGCCATCAGCCACCGCTTTTAGGTCACGATAGATTTTTCGCGCCCCCGTGTTGGACGCGCTGGCAATCACCAATCGGCTGAGGGCGGCTTTGCTTTTATTTTTGGTTTTATAATGCTCAAATTTATAAGCGCGCAACAATGCGCCAATGCCAGCACGTGCCGCCAACACATCGGGGGCTATCGCCAATTTATCAATATTCTCCAGCAGCAAAGTTACATGGCTGGCGGTTTGCGTTGCGCCCAACACTGTGCCGCCAAATTTTTCTGCGTCCAGTGCTGTCAGCTTGGCGGCTTTGCCCACCCCCACCACCACAATGCGGTCAAGTTTTGCGTTTGGCGGTGCAAGCAATGTAAAAGTTGCGCCCGCGCTGCCTTTGAATTTTTTTATTTTAATCGCACGGCTCAAAGCCCCACCAATTTTCTTATCCAATTTTTGCGCCAATTTGCCCAGCTTGCCGTTTTCGGGCAAAGCCAAAACCAATGTGCCTTTTTCAACAAATTTTGCGGCGGTAAAACCAACAGTAAAAGCCATATTAAAACTCCATTTTATTTTGCACTATCTTAAATTTGTGTATTGGGAGATTATGGCTTAAATGATTATGCGTCTAGTGTCATCTGTCTATAGGGAATTATTAAAAATTATGTTAAATAGGAATATGCAAAAAAGAGTCACTATAAAATGAATTATCACCACCCCTTTTCAGTTCCGCTCTCTTCGCCAATGTTACGCATAATGTGTCTGTATATTATGTGTTTTAGCTTTGTCGGGCTGCATCTTGCACAAGCTGCAGCCGCGCAATCTGCTCCATTGGCTACTCCACTGGCCACTCCACAATCTACTCCACTGGCCACCACACCAAGCCCAATGCGTGAGGTAGAAGGCATCGCCGCCATTGTTAATGATGAAGTTATATCCCTCTATGATGTTGACCAGAGGGTTGATTTATTTTTTGCCACTTCTGGCATCCAAAAAAACCCAGAAATGCAAGACCGCATACGCAATCAAGTCTTGCGGTCATTGGTTGATGAGAAATTGCAATTACAAGAAGCGCGCCGCGTAGAAATTGCTATTGAAGCCAATGAAATTGAAGAAAATATCAAACGACTAGCGGGTGAAAATCGTATGGATTTGGTGCAAATAACCGAGTTTTTAGCCGATAATGACATTAAGCGCACAACGCTTGAAAAGCAAATTGAAGCAGAGCTGGCGTGGAATCAATTTGTGCGGCGCAGTTTTGGTGGGCGCATCAATATCGGCGATAATGAGATTAACGAACAATATAAAAAAGCGGTGCGGACAGTCAATCAGCCGCGTTATCTGGTGAGCGAAATTTTGCTCAATCTTGATAGTTTCGCCGATGAACGCCGCATTACCGAATTGTCCAATGAGATTGTTAAGCAGTTGCAAGCGGGCGTTGATTTTGCGGCGGTTGCGCGTCAATTCAGCATTGCACCATCGGCCACCCGTGGCGGGCGGCTGGGCTGGATAGCCGCCAATCAAATAGATGATGCCCTCAAAACCGCGCTAGAACAAATGCAAGCGGGTCAAATTTCGCAACCCATCGCCACCAATGCAGGCATTTATATTATCGCGCTGGCCGACAAACAACAAAGCAATGCCGCCAATCCAGCCAAAAATCGCTTTGATGTGATGAGCGTGACTTTTCCCCAATCCGCAGAAATTGCGGTAGCGACCAATTTTGCCAATAATTTTAGTAATTGCCGCCGCGCACAAGAAGCCGCCAATCAAGCGGGCGCACAATCAGAGCGCACGGGCTTGCGCGAAATCCGTACCCTACCTGCGGCTATGCGTAATGCTGTTATCAATCTGGAAGCTGGTGAGTTGAGCGCGCCTATATCAACACCATCTGGCGCAATTATTCACATTGTCTGCGATCGCAAAGATGATATAGGGGTTAATATCTCACGCGATGCTATTGCTGATAATATCTATGCCCAGCGCGTGGCCATGATGGCGCGGCGACATTTGCGCGATTTGCGCCGCGATGCGGTGGTTGAATATCGCTAATGGATGATGATGGGCTTGCTTATGATAACCTACCGCCTTTACGCGACATCATCGCCACGCATAATTTGTCAGCCAGTCGCAAATTTGGCCAAAATTTTATATTAGACCTCAATATCACGCGCCGCATTGCTCAAGCGGCTGGTGATTTAACAAATTGCGATATTATTGAAATTGGCGCAGGGCCGGGTGGCTTAACGCGCTCCTTATTGGCAGAAGGGGCGCGCAAGCTTATTGTGATAGAAGCCGACCGCCGCTTTATGCCAGCCTTAGAACAAATTGCCGCAGCCTATCCAAACAGGCTTGAAATTATTATTGCTGACGCACTCAAACTTAACCCGAACAAGCTGACCCCGCACCCTTATCGCATTGTCGCCAATCTGCCATATAATATAGCCACACCGCTTTTGATTAACTGGCTATATGGCGGTTTTGATGGTGATAAATGGGCACCGCGCTTTAAGTCATTAACGCTTATGTTCCAAAAAGAAGTGGCCAACCGCATCATTGCCCAATGCGGCACTAAAAATTATGGGCGGCTGAGTGTGTTGACAAACTGGCTGGGCGAGACGCGCAAAATCTTTGAGGTGGATAAACAGGTTTTTGTGCCACCGCCCAAAGTGACTTCTGCGCTGGTGGAGATTATACCACGCGCAACACCCATTGCCGCTATGCCTGACATGGTAGCGCAAATAACAAGAGCGGCTTTTGGGCAAAGACGTAAAATGTTGCGTGTCGCGCTAAAACAGATATGCTCAGACCCACGCGCATTATTGGCACAGGCCAAACTGGACGAAACCATAAGAGCAGAACAGGTTGATATTATCGGTTTTTGCAGTTTGGCTAATTTAATCGCAGATGATAAAATCAATAAGGGAGATTGAAATGACTAAAATAGCTAAAATGAAGAGCCAAGCAATTATTGAATTTGGCGAAAATTTGCAAGAGGTTGAGGCCGACACCCCAACCCCACAAGCAAGCGAAGTTTTGCTAGAAATTACCCATTGCGGTGTGTGCCACTCTGATGTGCATTTTCACGATGGCTATTTTGATATGGGCGGCGGCGAAAAGCTGGATGTGCGCGGGGCGCGTAAACCACCTTTTACGCTCGGCCATGAAATTGAAGGCACAGTGGTGGCCATTGGCCCCGATGTGAAAGATGTAAAAATTGGGGCGCGGTGTGTGGCTTTTCCTTGGATTGGTTGCGGGGATTGCCCCGATTGCGACAATGGCCGCGAGAATTTGTGCAATGGCCGTGCTTTGGGCGTTAACCAGCCGGGCGGTTTTTCCAGCCATTGCCTTGTCCCGCATGAGCGTTATTGCCTTGATGCGGGCGATATTGCCCCGGGCTTGGCCAGCACCTATATGTGCTCAGGCATCACCGCCTATAGCGCGCTCAAACATTTGAAACCGATAGACTCAGGCGAAGCCCCGCTTATTGTCGGCTTGGGCGGGGTGGGCATGATGGCGGTGCAATTTGCACTACACATGCTGGATACACCGCCTTTGGTGGCCGATGTAGATGATAATAAATTGCAAGCCGCAATGGGCGCAGGCGCGCAAGCCGCCTATAACCCCAAAGATGAACAAGCCTTAAAAAAATTGCAAGCCGACACCAATGGTGGGGTGGCAGCTGCTGTTGATTTTGTTGGCTCGCAAGCCTCGCTCGGCTTTGCCAGTGGTGCGTTGCGGCGCGGCGGCGAAGTAAAAATTGTCGGGCTATTTGGCGGTGGATTTTCTATGCCGATACCATTTTTTCCGTTCCGCGCCATCTCCATTGGCGGCTCAATGACGGGCTCATTGGCCGACACCCGCGAAATGTTAGAAATTGTGAAAGCTGGAAAAATCAACCCAATTCCCGTAGAAATGCGCGAAATGAGCGAAGCCAGCCGCACCTTAAACGATTTACGCGAGGGCAATATAATCGGACGCGTGGTTTTGAAAAATTAACGCCCCTAAAGTGAAGCCCCCTAAAGCGAAGAGCGCAGCAGTTTGACAAAATCAGACAACCCTGTTTGGCGCGCACGGCGCAATCTTTCGGCCGTCAAGATAGATTTGAGTTGTGCTAAACTTTCATCGGCATCATGGTTGATAATAATATAATCATATTCGGGATAATGGCTGATTTCCGCCCCTGCTTCGGCCATGCGGCGCGCCACCACTTGCGCTGAATCTTGGGCGCGATTATGCAAGCGACGTTCCAGCTCGGCAACACTTGGCGGCAACACAAAAACTTTCACCAAATCATCAGCCGCCTCTGCTTGTAATTGTTGTGTGCCTTGCCAATCAATATCAAATAGCACATCGCGCCCATTGGTGAGGGCATCAATAACAGGCTGGCGAGGTGTGCCATAATAATGCTCAAACACTTTGGCCGATTCTAGCAAATCGCCACGATTTTGCAGTTCACCAAAATCTTGGGCATCCACAAAATGATAATCATGACCCTGTTTTTCGCTGGCGCGTGGTGGGCGGGTGGTGATTGAAATAGACAGGGTGAGATTATCATCACTGGCCAGCAAGCTGCGCGATAGGCTGGTTTTGCCTGCCCCCGAAGGCGACGATAATACCAGCATCAGGCCGCGCCGTATAATATGGGTTGGTGAAGTCATAAAATCATCTCTCTTTATTTGACCAATTTATTTGGCGAATCGGTAACATTATAGCCGATTATTTGCGTTGCTTTGCAAGCCGCCTCCAGTTTTGCACATTGCGTTGATGTGCCACCAAACTTTGCGCAAACACATGGCCGCCTGCGCCATCGGCCACAAAATAAAGCGCGGGGCTATTGGCAGGGTTAAGCACCGCCGCCAATGATGCCGCGCCGGGATTAGCAATCGGCGTGGGCGGCAAACCATCAATCTGATAGGTATTATAAGCTGTTTTGCGTCTAATCTCACTGCGCCGAATGGAGCGACCCAACTTGCCTTTGCCGCCAACCAGCCCATAAATAATGGTTGGGTCTGATTGCAAACGCATTTTTTTATGCAAGCGGTTAACAAATACTGCCGCCACCAAAGGGCGTTCTTGGGCGATGCCTGTTTCTTTTTCAACAATAGAAGCCAGAATAATGGCTTCGTGCGGATGTTTGAAAGGCAAGTTTTCAGCGCGTTCAGCCCAGAGTGCTTTAACCAGTTGGCTTTGTGCCGCCTGCATTTTTGCCACCAATGCCGCCCGCGACATAGTGCGCGCCACCAAATAAGTCTCTGGCAACAAGCTGCCCTCTGGCGGCACTGCAACTTCGCCATGCAAAATGGGCGTGGCGCGTAATTGTGCAATAATTTGTTGGCTGGTCAGCCCTTCTACAATGGTTATCGGGTGCAAAACAACCGCACCTTTAATTAAAATGTTAGCGATTTGCGGCATATTTGCCCGCGCTGGAATATCATATTCGCCCGCCTGAAACTGTGCCGCCACCCCCCGCAACCGCATTGTTAAATAAAACACATTGGCACTGGTCAGCACGCCAGCTTCGTCTAATTGGCGGGTCAGTTTTTCCAGCGAACTGCCATGCGATAAAACCACCCTAACATTGTGGCGATGCGCCCCACTTTGCCAATAGAGCATCGCCCAACTGGCCATGCCTACGAAACCCATAACCAAAGCCGCACGCCATAATGCGCGCTTATACCTATAAAATGTGCTTAAATTAGCCCGCCACGCCACAGCCTATACGGCCTTAAAAACCAGCGAGGCATTGGTGCCGCCAAAGCCAAAACTATTGGATAGCACCGCATTGACTGGCTTTTCTTTGGCCTTATGCGGCACAAGGTCAATCATTGTTTCCACCGATGGATTATCAAGATTGAGGGTGGGCGGCACGATATTGTCGCGAATGGCGAGGATAGAAAAAATCGCCTCCACCGCCCCCGCCGCGCCGAGCAAATGGCCAATGGCCGATTTGGTGGATGACATGGCCAGCCCATCGGCTTGGCCGCCAAATAAACGTTCCACCGCTTTCAGCTCAATTTCATCGCCCAATGGCGTGGATGTGCCATGTGCGTTGATATAATCAATATCCGATATTTCTAAACCCGAACGTTTGAGGGCGGCCTGCATGGAGCGAAAACCGCCCGAACCATCTTCGGCAGGTGAGGTGATGTGATAGGCATCGCCTGACAAGCCATAGCCCACCAATTCGGCATAAATGCGCGCTCCACGCGCTTTGGCGTGTTCATATTCTTCCAGCACCACCACCCCCGCGCCCTCGCCCATCACAAAACCATCGCGGTCCTTATCATAGGGGCGCGAGGCGCGTTCTGGCGTATCATTAAAATGCGTAGATAAAGCCCGACACGCCGCAAAACCAGCAATACCCAGTCGGTTAATCGCGCTTTCAGTGCCACCCGCCACCATAATATCGGCATCATCTAGCATAATCATCCGCCCCGCATCGCCAATGGCATGCGCGCCAGTGGAACAAGCCGTAACCACCGCATGATTGGGGCCTTTCAGCCCATGTTTTATAGATA
>JBPCVS010000097.1:0-11961 GCA_051010295.1 Parvibaculales bacterium
CCGATTTTGCCGATATGCCCATTTGCCGCACCCGCAAAGATAACGCCACCATCAATAGCATTATCTCCAATAGCTTCGGCTTCGGCGGCACCAACGCCACCCTCGTCATAAAGCGGGTTTAGTGCCACGAATTTTGGCCGTAATAGCCATTAACCCACAGATCAATCTTTTGGGTGGTTGACCAAAAAAGCGAACACGCCCAATGTCAGAACAGTCAACGCAATGAGAGTGCTTTACTGTGACAAAACCAAAAACCACTAAAAAGCCGCAAAAACTTTCTAAAAAAATGCGCGTTCAGCAAGAGCTATTTGATATTTGTCAGGCTAGAAAAAACATGGTTTTTGACAATCCGCTTGTCCGCAAAATATCAAACAAGCATAGTTTTGGAAATGCTTTTGATGTGACCAAAATTGATAATAGTTCAGTGCTCGCACCAGATATTATCAATAAGGACTATTGCATTGCTCATCTGGGCGAAGGCAAACACCAATTTTTGCAAGCCGCTTCCTGTTGGTTTCGCTCTTTTGAGGCAATATCCGATGCCCCTGTTATCTGGCCTTATCGCAAAAGTATTTTGAATGAAATTGACACCAGCGAAAGTAATATACTTTCGGTTGGGTTTAATCAGCGCATTATTCACGATTTTCTTTATGAAGATATTGTCGCCAGCCCCAAAATGTATGGTGCACGGCGCACCAAATATACTGGCTCATATAAAATCAATGGACACCCCATACGGCTTGATAAACTCCAGATGGAAATTGACCTGACTACCGAATATCAAGGGCAAGTCACAATTTTTGAAGGCAAAAATAAATTTCCCCAAGATTTTGCCGTGTATCAGCTTTTTCATCCCTTTATTTATTTTCATCAGCTTCAAAACAATGGGGATATAAAAGCGAAAGAAATAAATTGTTGCTACCTATGCAGAGAAATGCAGGACGATAGTTCAATTATTAGACTTTATCTTTACAGTTTTGAAGATCCGAGTGAAATTGCTTCAATAAAGCTCATTAAAAATGCAGAATATAGGCTGGTAAAGAGATGAATAAATTACCCCCATCATTGCATAATCAGGCGATATTTGGCGATGTCATGGACACATTGCAATCAATGCCAGATGATTGCGTTGATATGGTTTGGGGCGACCCCGATTATGGGGTCGGCATCAGCTATAATGGCACAAAATATATGAGCCGCTGGGAAGAATATATTGATTGGTATATTGCCATAACACGCGAAGCCATGCGCGTTCTTAAACCAGATGGCAATTTATTTATGATGAATTATCCAAAACAAAATGCACATTTACGCGCAAAATATCTGGATGATGGGGCGCATGATGTTTTTGACTATGTCTGGATTTACCCTACCAATGTTGGCCATTCCAAACGCAAATTTACCACCGCCCATCGTTCTATCCTGCATGCGACCAAATCAGCCCAAAACAGATTTTACAAAGAGCAAGTAGCACAACCCTATCTCAACCCTGATGATAAGCGCATAAGACAACGCATTGCCGAAGGTAGCCCCGGTCGGATGCCTTATTCATGGCTACAATATAATCTGGTAAAAAATGTATCGCGGGAGAAAACATTTCATGCCTGCCAGATACCGCAAGCTTTAAGCGAACTCATCATCAAATCATGCACAAAAAAGGGCGATAGCGTTTTTGTGCTTTTTGGCGGTAGCGGCTCGGAAGTAGAAGTTGCCAAAAAACTAGAACGTATTTATTTAACCTGTGAAATCCAACCCGATTATTACGAGGTCATTTGCGAACGCCTGAATAATGGCGAAATTAAAAATGAACATCGCTTAACGGCAATGCAAAGCAGGAAAACAAATTAAAGCTAGATTAAAGATATAGATAAATAAATTTTTTAAAAATTCCATAATTTTATAGCACGACCAATTTATTATAAAAAACTTTATTCTGTAAGATATTGATAAAGAATAATATTTTTTTTATAATTCCCTTGTATAGTAATTTCTTTGCTTAATTTTATAAATGTTTACACGCATAAAAAATGTCTTGCATCGCTCGGGGGTATTTGCTATATAGGGGAAATGATGAGGCGGATGTGTTTAAGCATGTGCCACAACCATTAGAAAGGATTGAAAATGGATAACGAGTACCAAAGCGCAATTGAGAAACTTTGCGTAGCCATCGAGGAAAAGGAACGAGATCTATTGGGCATGAAAAAAACAGCCAATACACTTTGTGCTTTAGCAGAATCCCCACCTGTCTTTCAGATTGAGGACTTGGAAAGCCAGTCATTTAACATCCGTCACGACAGTTTTTTTGGCATTCCCTTAGCAAGTGCGGTCAAAAAAGTGCTTGAAATACGCGGTGATTCAAAAAAAGGGGGGAGAGGGGCAACCACCGTAAATGAAATTTTCAAAAGTCTTAAGGACGGTGGTTTTGCCTTTGAGACAAAAAACGATAATAATGCGAAACGGAATTTGCGAATATCACTCACCAAAAATTCAGCTCTTTTTATAAAAGTTCCATCTTCTGGTACAGATGTTTTTGGGCTTCGTAGCTGGTATCCGAATACAAAAGCCCCAAAACCTGATTCGGAGAAAAATGAACCTGCCACTAAAATGGAAGAAACCAGCGACAATGATGCCAAAAATTGGGACAGGGATTATACCCAAGAAACAGGCGATAAATTTGATAGCACCACCCCCCGCCAAAACGAGGAGGATGATATTTAGAAGTATAGAAAAGATTTTTTGCCATAAAGGCAGAAAAGGAGGATGGCAGAGCCACCCCCCAAGTTCGCTAAGCTTGGTGAGTATAGTGGATCCTTCCCCTGAAATCAAGCCGGGATTTCTTTGCCGCCCGGCCAACAAAGAAAGGATATTGTTATGGGTAAATTTATCATAGATAAGCGTAAAGATGACCAGTATTACTGGAAGTTGAACGCTACTAATGGTGAAACCCTTTGCCACAGCGAAGGTTACACTACGAAGCAAGGTGCGGAGAACGGCATTGAATCATGCCGTGAAAATGCGCCTGATGCAGAAGTCGTTGATAAAAGTTAACGATAAAAGGGGAGGGCGGGGAATTTCCTCGCCCTTTCCATCCCCCTATTCCGCTGCGTTGCCTTCTAAATCTTGGCCAGTTTCTTGGTCAACGGCTTTCATTGACAGGCGCACTTTGCCGCGATCATCAACGCCGATGAGTTTGACTTTCACCGTGTCGCCTTCTTGCACAACATCGCCGGTGCTTTGCACGCGCTTTTCTGCCAGTTGTGAAATATGCACCAGCCCATCGCGCTTGCCAAAGAAATTTACAAACGCGCCAAAATCCATAATTTTCACCACTTTGCCGTCATAGATTTTGCCCACTTCTGGCTCGGCCACGATTGAGTTAATCAAATCAAGCGCGGCACGAATGGCTTCTCCATCGCTGGATGCCACTTTAATCAGCCCATCATCGCCAATATCAATTTTCGCGCCTGAGGTTTCCACAATTTCGCGTATCACTTTGCCGCCAGTGCCGATAACCTCGCGGATTTTATCTTGCGGCACTTGAATGGTTTCAATTTTGGGCGCGTATTCGCCCATTTCTTCACGCGCTTGGGTGAGGGCTTTGCTCATTTCTTCCAAAATATGCGCCCGCCCGCCTTTGGCTTGGTCAAGTGCCACTTGCATAATTTCTTCCGTAATGCCAGTGATTTTAATATCCATCTGCAACGAGGTTACGCCATCAGCCGTGCCTGCCACTTTGAAATCCATGTCGCCCAAATGGTCTTCATCGCCCAAAATATCAGACAGCACCGCAAAGCGGTCGCCCTCTTTAATCAGCCCCATTGCAATGCCAGCCACTGGTTTTTTAATTGGCACACCCGCATCCATCATGGCCAGCGATGCGCCGCACACAGTGGCCATAGAAGATGAGCCATTGGATTCGGTAATTTCTGATACCAGCCGCAATGTATAGGGAAATTCTTCTTTGCTAGGCAACATGGCTTTGAGGGCGCGCCACGCCAATTTGCCATGCCCAATTTCGCGCCGCCCAGTAAAGCCAACCCGCCCCGTTTCGCCCACCGAATAGGGGGGGAAATTATAATGCAACATAAAGTTTTCCCGATAAGTGCCTTCCAGCGCGTCAACAAATTGTTCATCATCGCCAGTGCCCAAAGTTACCACCACCAGCGCTTGGGTTTCGCCCCGCGTGAACAAGGCCGAGCCATGCGTGCGCGGCAAAATGCCCGCCTCCGATGTAATCTGCCGCACATCGGCCAGCCCACGCCCATCAATGCGTTTTTCTGTATCCAAAATCGCGCCACGCACAATCTCGCTTTCCAGTTTTTTGAAAGCACCGCCAACTGCAATATGCGCATCTGACAAACTATCAGCGTCCAGCATTTGCTCATTCACCTTGTCGCGCAGGGCGGCCACGGCCTCTTGGCGTTGTTGTTTATCTGCCTGTTGATAGGCCGCCTGCAGGCCGCTTTGTGCCAGCTCAGTGATTTTGCTTTTCAGTTCGCTATCATCAGATTGCGGCACTTCGCGCAATGTTTTGGCGCATTTTTTGCCCATGCGCGAAATGGCTTCAATCACCGGTTGCATCATTTTATGGCCATGCATCACCGCCCCCAACATCACCTCTTCAGATAATTCATTGGCCTGTGATTCCACCATCAGCACAGCATCTGCCGTGCCTGCCACCACCAAATCAAGCGCGGTGCTTTCCATTTGCTCAAGCGCGGGGTTCAGCACATAATCGCCATCAATATAGCCAATGCGCGCCCCACCAATCGGGCCCGCAAAAGGCACACCAGAAATCATCAATGCCGCCGACACCGCCACCAGTGCGACTATATCGGCATCATTTTCTAAATCATGGCTTAACACTGTCGCAATAACTTGCGTTTCATTTTTGAAATTTTTTGGGAAAAGCGGCCTTATCGGGCGGTCAATCAACCGCGATACCAATGTTTCTTTTTCACTGGGGCGGCCTTCGCGCTTAAAATAGCCGCCCGGCACTTTGCCTGCGGCATAGGCTTTTTCTTGATAATTCACCGTGAGCGGAAAAAAATCTAGCCCCTGTTTGGGGGTGCGGTCGGCCACCACTGTGGCCAGCACCGTTGTTTCGCCATAGGTCGCCAACACTGCGCCATCGGCTTGTCGGGCAACGCGCCCAGTTTCCAAAATGAGCGGCCTTCCGCCCCAATCTAATTCTTCTCGTATCATGTCAAACATTTATTTTCCTAACTATTTTTGACTTTTTCCTAATTGATTTAACGCCCCACTTAACGTCCCATTTAACGCCTGAGGCCCAAACGTTTGATGAGCGCGTGATAACGCGCCTCATCGCGGATTTTCACATAATCAAGCAACCGCCGCCGTTGGCTAACCATTTTCAGCAAGCCACGCCGCGAGTGATTGTCCTTATTATGCGTTTTGAAATGCTCGGTCAAATTACCGATGCGTTCGGTTAAAATCGCCACCTGCACTTCTGGCGACCCTGTATCACCATCATCAATGGCATATTCTTTAATCAGCGCGGTTTTGCGCTGGGCTGTAATCGACATCGGTCTCTCCTTTCGGCACTTTTGGCCTTTCGGCACTTTTGGCCTTTCGGCCATATTTTGGCCTGTTAAAAATTAAACACCCGCACTGGGTGAATCTGCTTGCCCTGCCATTGGCAAATGGCAATTGGTGTGTCGCCACAATTGGCTAACAATTTTGTTGTGGCCGACCCCATTGCCGACCCCGCCAACGCCTCCATTTCTGCCTCCATTGACGGATTTGAAAAAGCCGCGTTTATGCAAATGGCCTGCCCTTGTTTTAGACGTGAGGCTTGTGTTTCACTTATGGCCAGCGCCGGGATGTCGTCCAGCGCGGTCGCAAGTGGCAACAAATAAGCATCCAGAGCCGCCAAATCGGGCGCACTATGGCGCAAATCTTTTAACTTTTCCAGCCCTATTGCATTTTTTTCTGAAAAAGCCCCAACTTGCAGCCGCGCCAATGCCGCCACATGGCCGCATGTGCCAAGCACAACCGCCAAATCACGGATAAGAGCGCGTATATAAACGCCTTTGCCACAGGTTACGCGCAACCGCGCATTATGGTGTGTCGCCGCCAATAATTCCACCTTGTCAATCCGCACCAGACGCGGCGCAAGCGCAACTTTTTCACCAGCACGGGCAGCTTCATAGGCGCGCCGCCCCTGCTGGCGAATGGCCGAAAATTGCGGCGGCACTTGCATAATCTCACCACAAAATTGCCCCAACGCATCGGCAATTTGTTGCGCGGTGGGGCGGCTATGGTGGCGGGCAATAATCTCGCCTTCCACATCATCGGTGTTGGTGGCCGCCCCCCATTGCGCTGTCACCTCATAAATTTTAACCGCTTCTTGCGTGGCACTGATTGTTTTGGTGGCCTCGCCTAGCGCAATCGGCAAAATGCCGCTCGCCAATGGGTCAAGCGTGCCAGCATGGCCAGCTTTCTCGGCTTCAAATAAACGGCGGATAATGCCGACGGCTGGGGTTGAGCCAAGCCCAACATCTTTGTAAAGATTGACCCAACCATGCACTGGTCGCTTGGGGCGTTTTTCTTGTTGCGGACGGGTGATTACAAATCCTCCGCTTCAGATTTTTGGGTATCGCGTGCCACCTGTTCTGAATCAAGCAGCCTATCCATTGCCGCCCCCACATCAAAACCCGTATCAACGGCAAACCGCAATTTGGGTGTATATTTGAGGCGAAACCCCGTCAATGCCCGTTTTTTGAAACGTGCCGCCTCATCATTTAAAAAATCAACAATTTGCTGCATATGCGCCCCGCCCAATGGCATAATATAGGCTGTCGCATGGCGCAAATCGGGGCTAACGCGCACTTCGGTAACGGCAAGGCTGGTGCTTGTTATACCGCCACCGCTGGGTAAAAATTTAGGCGGAAAATCAACCTGCCGCAAGCTTTGCGATAGATGACGGCGCAACATTTCACCCACCCGCAACTGACGTTGGCTGGGCGCACGGCCATTTGCATTTTTGGCTTTGTCACGCATTATTTGCCCCATCATATTTTAATCATCTAAAGTGCGAACCACTTCTTCAACTTCATAACACTCAATCACATCGCCGCCTTTAAGGTCGGTATAATTTTCAAAAGCCATGCCGCATTCTTGGCCTGACTCAACCTCTTTCACCTCATCTTTGAAGCGGCGCAATGAGCTTAATTCGCCCTCATGGATAACAATATCATCACGGATAAGCCGCACTTTTGCACCCCGCCGCACCAAGCCTTGCTGGATTAAACAACCTGCCGCTTTGTCGCCTTTGCCAATAGAAAACACTTCCAGCAATTCGGCAGTGCCAAGTGCTGTTTCGCGCAAATCAGGCGACAATAAGCCCGCCATTGCCGCTTTTACATCATCAACCAAATCATAAATCACATTATAATAGCGAATTTCAACACCATTGGCTTCGGCAGCTTGGCGGGCTTGGGCATTGGCGCGCACATTAAAGCCAACAACCACCGCATTGGAGGCACGTGCCAATGTTACATCGCTTTCGGTGATGCCCCCCACGCCGGTTAGAACCACCCGCGCTATCACCTCATCGGTGCTAAGCTTTTGGGCGGCTTGGGCAATGGCCTCAACCGAGCCTTGCACATCGCCTTTTACAACAAGGGTAAATTCGTGAATTGTCGCATCTTTTAATTGCGACATCATCTGGTCAAGCGAGGCTGGACGGGGGCCTGCCGTGCTGGCTTTTTCACGCGCCAGCCGTGCGCGATAATCCGCCACTTCACGCGCCCGCGCTTCATTTTCCACCACTGAAAACACATCGCCCGCACTTGGCGCACCATTGGCACCCAATACTTCTACTGGCATGGCTGGGCCAGCTTGCTCAACGCGCTGGTTGCAATCATCATTCAACGCCCGTGCGCGCCCCGAATGTTGGCCAACAACAAATACATCACCCACATTGAGGGTGCCGCGTTGCACCAGCACCGTTGCCACTGGCCCGCGCCCCTTATCAAGGCGGGCTTCAATCACCACGCCTTCGGCCTCGCGGTCAGGATTGGCTTTCAAATCCAGCAATTCAGCCTGCAACGCCACCGCTTCCAACAAATCATCCAGCCCCGCACCGCTTTGTGCCGATACTTCCACCATTTGTGTATCGCCGCCCATTTCTTCGGCAATAATTTCATGTTGCAACAAATCATTTTTCACCTTTTTGGGGTCGGCTTCGTCCTTGTCTATTTTGTTAATGGCTACAATAATCGGGGCTTGTGCCGCTTTGGCATGGTCAATCGCTTCCACTGTTTGCGGCATCACGCCATCATCGGCGGCCACCACCAAAATCACAATATCAGTCACTTTTGCACCACGTGCGCGCATTGCCGTAAAAACCGCATGGCCCGGCGTATCAATAAATGAAATCACCGCACCGCTTTTGGTGCTGGTCTGATAGGCCCCAATATGTTGGGTGATACCCCCCGCCTCACCAGCCGCCACTTTGGTTTGGCGCAAAGCATCCAACAAAGAAGTTTTGCCATGGTCAACATGCCCCATCACTGTCACCACTGGCGGACGGCTTTTTTTATCTTCATCGCGGTCAGCTTCGCCAATCACGCCTTCCTCAACATCCGCATCAGACACGCGGCGCACCACATGGCCTAAATCTTCGGCCACAATTTGTGCCGTATCGGCATCAATCGCATCATTCATTTTCGCCATAATGCCTTGTTGCATCAAAATTTTAATCACATCCACTGCGCGCTCGGCCATGCGATTGGCCAGCTCTTGAATGGTGATTGTGTCTGGCACTTGCACCGTGCGCGCCACTTTTTCGGCAGGCTCATTGCTCATAGCTTGTTGTTTTTCGCGCTCACGCCGCCGCCGCATTGAGGCCAGCGAACGCACCCTTTCTTCATCATTGAGTGCGTCATTGATGGTTAATTTGCCCGCCCGCCGCCGCCTTTCACCAGTTGAACGGCGTGGCTCATTGCGTGGCTTTTGTTCGCTATCGCGGTGCGCTTGGCGGGGATTGGCAGATTTATTTGTCGTTTTACCCGTTGGCTTTCCAGTCGGCTCAACAATCGGGGCAATCGTCTCTGCAGGCGCATTCTGGGCTGGTTTTTTGCGGGTTTTTTCTGCCGCATCATTTTTCTGATAGGCTTTTTCTTCAGCCTGTGTTGCCTGTTGGCGCAGTGCTTCTTCTTCGGCTTGCTTGCTTTCCTCCGCCTCGCGCAATTTGGCTTCGGTTACGGCAGCACGGCGTTTTTCTTGCTCCGACACCGACAATGTATCCAGTGAAGCAGAGGGCGTGGAGGCGGGCGCAAGCGTTTCAGCCTCATCAGACACACTGCCCGGCTTAACCACACGTTTGCGGCGTTTTTCAACCAGCACAGCTTTGCTGCGCCCATGCGAAAAGCTCTGGCGCACTTGGCCAGATTCAACGGTTCGTTTAAGGCTCAACGTTTTGCCGCCCTTCTCGCCGTCTTTCTCAGTTTCCGCTTCTTCGCTCATTGGCTTTCTCATTCCTATTTTCAATTTAATTCAATTTTCCATTTTCCAATTTAATTCAATTTTCAATTTTTGGCGCGTCCATTTTATAATCAGCGATAGATTTTGCCTCAAAAACCAGCTGTGGCACCCATTTTTTGCTGGTTACCGCAGCATGTATCACATTGTCGCGCCCCAAAACCATGCTTAACTGCGCACTCGTGAACAACGCAACAAGCGGCACATTTTGCCGCCGCGCTTGCGCCGCCAATTTTTTGCGCCCGCCCGCCGCGCCATCTTGGGCGGCCAGCAACAGCCCAACCTTATTGGCCGCTAAAGCAGCCGCAACTTTGGTTGAACCTAGCACAATCTGTCCAGCTTTGCGTGCCAAAGCGAGACGCGACAAGCATTTTTCTTCCAACCGCCGCTGCACCAAGGCCGCCAAATCATCGGGCACAATTTGGCCAGCTTCCATCTTGCCCGCTTCCATCTTACAAGAAAGTGCCGCCACCATATCATACCGCGCCTGCACCCAAAATGTCGTCCCCGATAATTTATGCTCCAAATCTGGTGTCAAAACGCCTTGCGGTGAAACGACAAAGCGCATCATCTGCGCCATTGGCAACGCGGCCCCACTGACCACGCAATGCGCCAATTTTTCCTCACCATGAGCGCGATTGGTAACAGGCGGACACATGGGCTACACCCCTGATGAAGCCTCGTCTTGCGACGTTGGCGACTCGCTATTTGACTCTGCTTCCGCGTTGTTTTCAGCTTCTGCGTTGTTTTCGGCTTCTGCCTCCTCTGCTTGTGCTTTGGCTGCCGCTTCGCGTTCGGCGGCAAGCGCGTCCAACTCTGCCTGCGTAACCCAACCCGCCGCCAGCCGTGCCGCCATAATCATCGCCTCGCCATCTTCGGGCGACACATCAAACCCGTCAAGCAAGCCCGACTGGCGTTCTTTTTTGCGCCCCACCGTTTCATACCAACCAATTAAATCATCGGTCACACAACCAGCAAAATCTTCCAGCGATTTAATCTCATTCTCGCCAAGCCGCACCAGCATAGCAGGGCTCAAACCTTCCACTTCAGCCAGTGCATCAGCCACGCCTAATTCGCGCCTTTTGGCCTCAAAAGCCTCATTTTCTCTATCCAAATGGTCACGCGCCCGATTTTGCAATTCTTCTGCCGTTTCATCATCAAAACCTTCAATAGAGGTGATTTCCGCCAATGGCACATAGGCCACTTCTTCGGCAGTGGCAAAACCTTCTGATGCCAAAAGCTGGGCAATCATTTCATCAACATCCAAAGCGCGCATAAATAATTCAGTGCGCTGGGCAAATTCGGCTTGGCGGCGTTCGCTCTCTTGGGCTTCGGTGAGAATATCAATATCCCAACCCGTTAATTGAGACGCTAAACGCACATTTTGCCCACGCCGCCCAATGGCAAGGCTCAACTGCTCATCTGGCACAACCACTTCAATGCGCTGGACTTCTTCATCCAGCACCACTTTAGCCACTTCTGCTGGTGCCAATCCATTAACAATAAAAGCCGCAGGGTCAGGCGACCATGGGATAATATCAACTTTTTCACCCTGCAATTCACCCACCACAGCCTGCACCCGACTGCCACGCATGCCAACACAAGCCCCGACAGGGTCAATGCCCGGGTCACCTGAGGTAACCGCGATTTTAGCACGGCTTCCAGGGTCTCGCGCCACAGCGCGAATTTCAATCACCCCATCATAAATTTCTGGCACTTCTTGGGTGAATAATTTGGCCATAAACATTGGGTCGGTGCGCGACAAAATAATTTGCGGGGCGCGCATCTCGCGGCGCACATCTTGAATATAAGCACGAATCCTATCGCCCGGCCGAAACACTTCACGCGGGATAAGATTATCGCGGCGCACCACCGCTTCACCATAACCCAAATCCAACACCACATTGCCATATTCAACCCGTTTGACGACCCCATTGATAATTTCGCCAACCCTATCCTTAAATTCTTCATATTGTTGCTCGCGTTCAGCCTCGCGCACGCGCTGCACAATAACTTGTTTGGCCGATTGGGTGGCAATGCGGCCAAATTCAACGGGCGGCAATTCATCAATAAGCTCATCACCAATTTTTGCATCTGGCTTTTCGCGCTGGGCAACGGGTAATGAAATTTCAACATTGTCATTTTCCACCATCTCAACAACTTGCACCACACGCAATAAGCGCGTTTCGCCCGTTTTGGGGTTAATTTCAACGCGAATATCATTCTCCGCGCCATAACGCGCTTTGGCCGCTTTTTCAATCGCATCGGCCATCGCCGCCAGCACAATTTCAATCTCAATGCCTTTTTCACGCGCCACTGAATCAGCAATTTGCAATAATTCCAGCTTATTTGCGCTAATGCCACTTGTCATAATTTTCTCCACTTTCGCCTCTATCTAATCATTTAATTTTTGGCGTTATTTTTGCCAGATTTCAATATCCGTTTCAACATCGC
>JBPCVS010000098.1:0-2725 GCA_051010295.1 Parvibaculales bacterium
TGTGCGCCGCATTATTGCCGACACCGCACGTGATGGCGGCTACCCATCTATTTTGCTTGACCCAATGGATTTTGCCGCCATTTATCGCAATAATCTGCAAAACCACCAGCAAGAAGCCGCGCAAAACCCCAAAAGCGAATAGTTAGCCCTCATCGCCATTTTCAGTCGCTTTAAGCCAGAGGGCGGGTTGCGGCAAATTTTCTAAAAAAGCTTTATGCGCGCTATTTTCTGCTGGTGTCAACCGCGCTGGCAATGGCGTTGGGCGGCGTTTTTGTGGACCAGCATTTTTTGCGCCAGACCCCTCTGAAAGCGCCTCTTTTGAAAGGGTGGCGGGGTTTTCTGTTCTCCCTGTTATTGGTGCAGAGTGGGTTTTTGCCCGCCTATTATTTGCCTGCATGTTATGTGTTTGCGGTGGGGGTGCATCACCATCACCCATTTGCAAGCCCGGCTGGCGACCGCCTGATAATTCCAAATATACTGCCGCCAATAATTGACAATCTATTTGCGCGCCATGCACATCACGTGCCGAATTATCCACCCCAAAACGGCGGCACAGCGCGTCCAAACTGGCGGGCGCGCCCGGAAATTTTCGCCGCGCCATAGCCAATGTGTCGCGCACTGGATGCGCCTCCAAACTGGCCAATCCGACCCGCGCCAGCTCAGCATTGAGAAATTTTATATCAAAAACGGCATTATGAATAATCAAAGGTGCGTCACCAATAAATTGCAAAAAAGCTTCGGCAATATCGGCAAATAGCGGCTTATCGGCCAAAAATGCCGAGTTTAGCCCATGAATTTTTTCCGCTTCGGGCGACATGGCACATTCGGGGTTGATATAGCTATGAAAATTCTGATTGCTTGGTAAGCGGTTCACCAGCTCTAAACAGCTAATTTCAACAATGCGATCGCCATTTTCTGGGTCAAGCCCGGTGGTTTCTGTGTCCAAAATAATTTCACGCATTTTTTGCCTCTTTCCAGTCTATTCAGATTTATATTGTTTAGCACGTGTTAATCGCGCCGCATAGGCCACCCCTTCGCGCCCGGCAACCGCTTTTAATATAGCACGCACTTGCGCATGCGCATGCGCCACCGAAACCGAACTATCCACCACAAAATCAGCACGGGCGCGTTTTTCAGCATCAGGCAGCTGTTTGGCGACAATGCTTGCAAATTTTTTGGCGGTCATACCAGCCCGCGCCAGCACCCGTTGTTGTTGCACCGCAAAAGGCGCGCTAACAACGATTGTGCAATCAACAAAAGCATCGCCGCCCGTTTCAAATAAAAGCGGAATATCCAGCAATACTTGTCGCGCATTGGCTTGTTTTTGGGCGGTTAAAAAATCAATTTGTGCCGCCCCCACCAGCCTATGCACAATCGCCTCCAATTTTTTGAGTTGTGCCGCATCATCCAGCACCGCACGGCCTAAAATGGTGCGGTCAACCGCCCCATCAATAATTGCTTCTGGCACAAGCTGGGCAATCGGTGCAACCGCAGCACCGCCTTGGGCATAAAGTGCATGCACCGCAGCATCAGCATCATAGAGCGGCACACCTTCTTGCTCAAACAAGCCAGCCGTAAGCGTTTTGCCCATACCGATTGAACCCGTTAGCCCCATTAAATACATTTCATTCTCCCAAATCAGCAATCAGGCGCGCCCGCAATGTGGCATTGACTGGCGGCGGCTGGCCAAACCACAAAGCAAAAGAAGCCGCAGCTTGGTGCAACAACATACCCAGCCCATCTATTGGCCGCAATCCGACCTGTTGGGCGTGCCGCAAAAGCGGGGTAAGGCGCGGTGTATAAACCAAATCATTCACCAACGCATTGGGGCGCAAAGCGGTTAGCGGCATATCGGGCAAAATAGGCTTGCCCACCATGCCAAGATAGGTGGCATTGACCAAAAGCCCCGCATCTTGTGAGGCTTTTTCAATTTCATGCCAATCAAAAAGCGCGATTTTAGCCTCTGAATCCGCAAAATTTTGGCCAATTTTAGCCACGCTTTCCGCCTTGGCGCGGTTGCGGTTAACCAACCTTATATCATGCACCCCCGCCTGTGCTAAAGCCGCCACAGCAGCGCGTGCCACCCCGCCCCCACCCAACACTAATGCGAGCACATTGCACCACTTTGTGTCATGTTCATCAAGCCCAGCAACAAAACCTGTGCCGTCCGTATTGGCACCCTGTGCGCCATTTTTGGTAAAAATTATGGTGTTAACCGCCTGTAGCTGCGCCGCCGCCGCTTGGCATTGGGTCATGGCGGCAAAAGCCGTTTCTTTATGCGGCACAGTAACATTGGCACCAATAAAACCCTGTTGTGCCATGGTCGCCAGCGCGGCGGCAAAATCTGTATCAGGTTTGATAGGGTAAGGCTTATAGATAACATTGAGACCAGCGCGCTGCAGCCAATAATTATGAATAAGGGGTGAGCGCGAATGTGCCACTGGCCAACCAATAATGGCTAAAAGTTTTGGATTGCTCATACCGCCCCGCCTCCATAATGGCGCAAGGCCTGCAAAAGCGGCAAAAGCGGCAGGCCAAGAATAGAAAAATAATCCCCCGCATCGCGCCCGATATGGTCAAATAAATGCACCCCCGCCCCCTCTAGCTGGTAGCCGCCAACAGAAGCCAAAATTTTATCACCCACTTCGGCAAGATAAGCCTCAAGAAAATCATCGGAAAAATCACGCATCGTTAAATCAACCTGCGCAACATGTTGCCAGATAAT
>JBPCVS010000099.1:0-8034 GCA_051010295.1 Parvibaculales bacterium
AAATGATGTTTCGCCAGTTTATTTTTGGGGTTTTGGTTTTGCTATGGCCGCTTGCTGGCCATGCTTATAGCGAACGTGAAGGGCTGGATATTTATCAGCGCGGCCTATATCAAGAAGCCATTGCCTATTGGGAAAAAGCCGCCGCCGCCGGTGATGCTGGCTCGGCCTATCGTTTAAGCGAAGAATATTTTGATGCAAAAATTGTTGACCGTGACCTCAAAAAAGCCATTAAATATCTCAAGCAAGCCGCCGCCAAAGATGACCCACGCGCCCTGACTGATTTGGCCTCGCTTTATGATTATGGCACAGGCGTTACCGAAGACCGCAGTCGCGCCGCACAGCTCTATTTGCGCGCCGCCCAGCTGGGCATGCCAGCCGCCATGTTTAACATTGCTTCTATGTTGGAAACCGGCGAGGGCATACCGCAAGACAAAATTGAGGCCTATAAATTTTATTTATTGTCAAAAGATTTGGGGTTCGCGCCTTTTGCTATTAAAGCACTGGCAGAATTGGCCAGCACAATGGCACCAGAGCAACTGGCCGAAGCCGAAAGCCGAGCCGACAACTTCGTGCCGGGTATTTATTAAAATTTGAAACCAGCTCGTATAAATCCTGCCTCAAGGTCGGCGCGTAAATCATCAACATGTTCAAGGCCAATATGAAGGCGCAAAAATAGCCGCTTATTGTCAAACTTACTGGCGGTGCGGATAATGGTGCTTGGCACAATTAAACTCTCAAAGCCGCCCCAACTATAGCCCATCGCAAATAAGTTCATATTATCCAGCATGGCGGCCAATCGCGTATCATCTATTGCGTCAATCTCAATGCCGAACAAGCCGCTCGCACCTTCAAAATCGCGCTTCCATAAATCATGCCCAGCCGCCTCTGGCAAAGCGGGGTAAAACACTTGTTTAACAAAGTCAAATTGTTGCAACCATGCGGCCAAAGCAAGCGCGCTTTGCTGGTGCTGTTTTAGCCGTGTTGGCAAAGTGCGCAATCCGCGCAAGGCCAAAAACACATCATCGGGTGCCGCGCATTGGCCAAGTGAAGCATGGGTTTTTTTAAGTGCCGCATAGGTTTCTTTATTGGCAGTAATTGTGCCAAGCAACGCATCAGCATGGCCGACAATATATTTTGTGGCCGCTTGGATGGAGAGGTCAATACCATGCGCCATTGCTTTGAAAAAATAGGGGGTCGCCCATGTATTATCCAGCGCAGTTTTCACACCGCGTTTTTTGGCAGCTTGGATGATGGCGGGAATATCCTGAATTTCAAATGTTTGTGAGCCTGGGCTTTCACAAAAAATAAGTGCCGTATTATCGCGTATCAGCTTGGCAATATCGCCGCCAATAAGCGGGTCATAATATTGCGTCTCAATGCCCATATTTTTAAGGTGATTATCGCAAAAATAGCGAGTCGGGGCATAGGTACAATCAACCATCAGCAAATGGTCACCTGATTTAACAACCGACAAAATGGCAGTGGCCACCGCCGCCATGCCTGAGGGTGTTAGCACACAACCAGTACCGCCTTCTAATGTGCAAATGGCGTTTTCTAATGCGCGGGTGGTGGGCGTGGCACGGCGGCCATAGCTATAAGGCACGGGGGTGCGGCCACGCAAAGCATCTAAATTTGGATAAATAATTGTTGACGCATGATAAACAGGTATATTAACCGCCCCAAAATGATTTTCGGGGTCGCGTCCAACAGTGATGTGTTTCGTTTCGTCTTTCATTGGTTTTCCCCTTAATTGGTGTTAAGGTATAATGGATTCGCAAAGACTTAAAAAAGTTCAAAGGAGATTTTTATGCGCACCCTTGCAAACACTGCACAGCAGTATATGGCTTTACCACTATTTCTTGGTATATTTTTATTGGCATCAATTATGCCACTTGCGGCGGCAGAAGCCACCTTGTCGGTCGTAAAAGAGCGGGGTTATCTAAAATGTGGTGTGTCGCAAGGGCTTACGGGTTTTTCTAGCCCCGGCGACAGGGGCAATGAAAAAGGCAAATGGGTTGGTATGGATGTGGATATATGCCGTGCTGTGGCCGCCGCTGTTTTTGCCGATGCCGACAAGGTGCGCTTTATACCCCTTTCGGCTAAAGAGCGTTTTACGGCTTTGCAATCGGGCGAGGTAGATATGCTGGCGCGTAACACAACATGGTCAATGCACCGCGACACCGCGCTGGGCATTGATTTCGCGGCCATTAATTATTATGACGGCCAAGGCTTTATGGTGCGTAAAGAGTTAGGTATCAATAGCTCGCTAGAGCTTAGCGGTGCGTCTCTTTGCACCAATCTTGGCACAACAACCGAACTCAACGCCGCCGATTATTTTCGCAGTAATAATATGGATTACGAGATTGTGACTTTTGAAAAAGCCGATGAATCTGTGGCGGCTTATGAAAATGGGCGGTGCGATGCTTATACAACCGACCATTCGGCACTCTATGCCTATCGCCTGCGGTTCACCAACCCCGATGCGCATATTGTTTTGCCCGAGGTGATTTCTAAAGAGCCGTTGGGGCCGGTGGTGCGACAAGGCGATGACCAATGGGGCGACATTGTGCGCTGGGCGCATTTTGCCATGATAAATGCCGAAGAGTTAGGCGTGAGCTCAAAAAACATCAAGCAAATGCGTAACAGTAAAACCCCCGCCATTCGCCGCCTGTTGGGGCTGGATGGCACTTTTGGCAAAAATATGGGCATAGATAATGACTGGGCCTATAGCATTATTAGCCAAGTGGGTAATTATGCTGAAGTGTTTGACCGCAATGTTGGCAAAGATACACCGCTTAATATCAAACGCGGGGTCAACGCATTGTGGAAAGATGGTGGCTTGCAATATGCACCGCCCATTCGCTAGTTTTATTCGTTAAACATAAGGCAAAAATTTGCGATACTCGTTGCTCAAATCCCGCCAATTCTGGATGCAAGCCGTGCTTGCGTGTGGTGTGGTGCTGGCCGTGTGGTGGCTGATGGGCAATGTAACCAGCAATTTAGAGCGACAAAATATTGCTTCTGGTTTTGACTTTTTGAATGAACGCGCAGGCTTTGGTATCAGCCAAACATTGATTGAGTATTCCGAAAATCACAGCTATGGGCGGGTGCTATTTGTTGGGCTTCTCAATACTTTGCTGGTTTCTATTTTGGGCATCTTTTTTGCCTCGTTTTTGGGTTTCATGCTTGGCGTAATGCGCTTATCGCGCAACTGGCTGGTGGCGCAACTGGCAACAATTTATATTGAAATTTTTCGCAATGTGCCATTGCTCTTACAACTCATGTTTTGGTATTTTGGGGTGTTGCGCAATTTGCCATCGCCGCGCCAAGCTTTTGCACCAATAGAAGGGGTGTTTTTAAGCAATCGCGGCATCAAATTGCCAGCGTTAGAATTTACAACTGGCGCAATCTGGTATGGGCTGGCTATCGCTATGGTGCTGGTGGCATTGTTTTATTTGCAAAGGCGCGGACGATTAAAACGCATGGCCACGGGCTATGCCAAGCCTATTTGGTTGCCTTTGGGGGTGGTCATATTGGTTGGCTTTATGGGCGCGATTATTTTGGGTGGGCGGCCTTTTTTTCTGGATATGCCAGAATTGCGCGGCTTTAATTTTCGCGGTGGGCTGACAATTATTCCTGAATTTATTGCCCTTACTTTGGCACTGAGTCTTTATACGGCGGCTTTTATTGCCGAGATTGTGCGGGCTGGCATTATGTCGGTAGATAAAGGCCAGCATGAGGCCGCCAGCGCGCTTGGCTTGCCCGATGGGCAATCTTTGCGGCTGATAATTATTCCACAAGCTTTGCGGGTGATTATTCCGCCCCTAACAAGCCAATATCTTAATTTGACCAAAAATTCATCATTGGCGGTGGCCATTGCTTATCCTGATATTGTGTCGGTTTTTGCTGGCACAGCCTTAACCCAAGTTGGCCAAGCAATAGAAATTATCTTTATTACAATGTTAATTTATCTGACTTTGAGTTTGCTGACCTCATGGCTGATGAATATGTATAATCGGCGCATTGCGCTTGAGCATGATTGAGGCAGATGGCAAAATGACAACTGATTGGACACCCACGCCAGCGCGCACCCCACCGCCCAACACTGTTGGCGCGATTGGCTGGGCGCGGCGCAATTTATTTGCCACGCCTTTTGATACGGCTTTAACTTTGCTTGCCGCCTATTTGGCCTTTTGGATAATTGATGGGGTGGCGGCTTGGGCGTTGCTTGATGCCAGCTTTTCGGGCAGCGATCGCAATGCTTGTTTGAAAGAAACACAAGGCGCGTGTTGGCCGTTTATTGCCAATAAATTTAATCAATTTATCTATGGCCGCTATCCGTCAAGCCAATATTGGCGGGTGGATTTGGTGTTTGGTGCAGGCGTGGCGGGGCTTATCCCAATGCTGATACCCAAAGCACCCTTTAAACGTGCCAATATCGCTTATCTGCTCGGCTTTTATCCGATATTCGCCTTTACTTTGCTGACTGGCGGTTGGTTTGGGTTGGTGGAAGTTAACACCAGCGCGTGGGGTGGGCTGTTGGTTACATTGGTTGTCGCCATAACTGGCATTGTGGCATCGTTGCCGCTTGGTATTTTGCTGGCGTTGGGGCGGCGGTCTAAATTATCCATTTTGCGGAGTTTTTGCATTGGCTTTATTGAGATTTTTCGCGGGGTGCCGCTTATCACCGTTTTATTTATGGCCAGCGTTATGTTGCCGCTATTTTTGCCCGATGGCGTAAATTTTGATAAACTCGTGCGTTGTTTGATAGGCGTAGCACTATTTTCATCAGCCTATATGGCTGAGGTGGTGCGCGGTGGTTTGCAAGCGGTGCCCAAAGGACAAAGCGAAGCGGCGGCCGCTTTGGGGTTAAGCTATTGGCAAACTGCGCGGCTGATTGTGTTGCCGCAAGCGTTAAAATTGGTGATACCGGGCATTGTGAACACATTTATTGGGCTGTTCAAAGATACAACATTGGTGTTAATTGTCGGCTTGTTTGACTTGCTCGGCATTGTGCAATTTCACTTCACCGATACGCGCTGGACAACGCCAGAAACCCATATTACTGGCTATGTTTTTGCTGGCCTTATCTTTTGGTTATTTTGTTTTGCCATGTCGCGTTATTCCATTTTTATGGAACGTCGCTTATCAACCGGTCACTAATTTAAGGAATTATAATAATGACACCAATTATTCAAATGCAAAAACTCAATAAATGGTTTGGCACTTTTCATGTGCTGCGCGATATTGACCTCAGCATTGCCCCGAACGAAAAAATTGTTATTTGTGGGCCGTCAGGTTCGGGAAAATCTACCCTTATTCGGTGCATCAATCGGCTAGAAGACTATCAAGAAGGCCAGTTGACTGTGGATGGGGCGGAGGTTGGCGGCAACGCCAAAACGCTAACCCATCTACGCGCCAATATCGGCATGGTGTTTCAGCAATTCAATTTGTTTCCGCACATGACAGCCCTTGAAAATTGCACCATTGGGCCTATTTATGTGCATAATTCACCGCGCCTAAAAGCTGAAGAAATGGCTTATAAGTATCTGGAAAGAGTAAAAATTTCAGACCAAGCGAATAAATTCCCCGCGCAATTATCAGGCGGACAACAACAGCGCGTTGCCATTGCCCGTGCTTTGTGCATGAACCCCCGCATAATGCTTTTTGATGAGCCAACTTCAGCGCTTGACCCCGAGATGATAAAAGAGGTACTTGATGTGATGGTGGAGCTGGCTGATGACGGCATGACAATGATTTGCGTAACGCATGAAATGGGCTTTGCGCGGCAAGTGGCCGAACGTGTGATTTTTATGGATGAAGGTGAGATTGTTGAGGAAAATACGCCTGATGTGTTTTTTGACAATCCGCAAAATGAGCGCACCAAATTATTTTTGAGCCAAGTTCTCTAGCTGGCGCGGTCAATAATAATCACTTCCTTGTGCATATAGGGCATAAAACCCGCTTTTTGATACAAATGAAGGGCTGATGGGTGGTCAAGTGTGCAGGTTTGAATAATAATGCGAATCGGCGATTTGGCATAAATTATCTCAAGCGCATGTGCCAGCATAACCGAACCCAAGCCACGCCCGATATAGTCTTGCATTAGCCCGATAAAAACAATTTCCACTTGCGGAAATTCCTTAAAATTCAATTCAATAAAGCCAACCATCTGTCCCTTATCGCATAGTGTATAAATCTCGGTTGATGGATGATGAATGAGGGCGGCCAATTTTTGCTCATTCAAGCCCCGCCGATTAACCCAGTGCCATTGTCGCCCAACCGCATCATAAAGGGTGCGATAACAGCTTGGCGACATGACAGGCTGATAGTCTAATTTTATGCCGACCGGCAAAGCGGTGGGCAAGCCATGCGCCAAAAAAGGTGCGCGCATGGCCAAATGTGTTACAAGTGTTGGATAATGTTTCATCTAAAGCCAGTCGGGGTAGGGTAGGCCTTGTTGTTGCAAAAATGCGGGGTTAAATAATTTTGACTGATAGCGCGTGCCATAATCGCACAGCACCGTCACAATCACATGGTCAGGCCCCAATTCTTGCGCCATGCGTATCGCCCCTGCAATGTTAATGCCGCTTGAGCCGCCAAGACATAATCCTTCTTCTTTAAGCAGGTCAAACACAAGCGGCAAAGCCTCGTCATCGGCAATTTGATAGGCGGTATCAATGGGTGCGCCCTCAATATTGGCGGTAACGCGCCCTTGTCCGATGCCTTCGGTAATGGAGCTGCCTTCAGCTTTTAGCACACCATTAACAAAATAATGATACATGGCCGCGCCCATTGGGTCGGCGGCGGCAATGCGGATTTTCGGGTTTTTTTCTTTCAAGAAAAGCGCAACGCCAGCCAATGTGCCGCCAGTCCCAATGGCGCAGGTAAAACCATCTATTTTGCCGTCAGTCTGTTGCCAGATTTCTGCCCCAGTCGTTTCAATATGGGCTTGCCGATTGGCCACATTATCAAATTGATTCGCCCAAAAGCCGCCCAATTCATCGGCCAGTCGCCCAGAATATTTCACATAATTATTGTCATCTTTATATGGCACAGCAGGCACTTCCACCAGCTCGGCACCTGCCAGCCGCAACATATCTTTTTTCTCATCGCTTTGTGTTTCGGGGATTACAATAACTGACTTATAGCCCAGACTATTGGCTATCAGCGCAATGCCAATGCCCGTATTGCCCGCAGTGCCTTCAACGATTGTGCCGCCTTTTTTCAGCAAGCCGCTCTTTTCGGCATCACGGATAATATAAAGCGCGGCGCGGTCTTTGACCGATTGGCCGGGATTCATAAATTCGGCTTTGCCCAATATTGTGCAGCGCGTCAATGCGGAGGCTTTTTTTAGCTTGATAAGTGGCGTGTTACCAATGGCCTCAATCATGCTGGAATGAAATTGCACGCCCGACTCCTTTTAATTTATCGTTGCTAAAACATAGACTCATTAAGTAATTGCGTTATATCCTAAAACAGCAAATAGTCAAAAAGGCAGATGAAAAAGATGAGTAATATCTTGATGAAACAGCTTTTGCATATTATTTTAGGGATTGGTTTTTTATCAATTTTATTTGGCGGCACGCCTTACGCCAGTGATAATTTTGTTGTGAGCAAAAACTGGCGGGCAGGGGTGCCACCATCAGGTGAGATGGCGTTTGACCTCAAGCGAAAAGGCAAGCGCAAACCCGTCGGCTTTCAACATTTCAAATTCACGCATACTGAAGATAACAGCCTTAATGTTGACACCTATATTCAGATTGACATCTATTTTGGGCCATTTCGTGTTTATAAATACCGCCATTTCAATAGTGAAGTCTGGCGTGATGGCAAATTGATAAAACTCTCAAGCCAAACCAATCGCAATGGTAAAAAGCAATTTGTTGAGATTTATAAACAAGACGGCAAATTGATAGAAAATGCCAGTCGGCGCATGGGTGAATTGCCGCCTGACATTATATCCACCACTTATTTTAATCCGCTTTTTGTGCGGCAAAAGCAAATTGTCAACACCCAAGATGGGCGCGTTTT
>JBPCVS010000100.1:0-23335 GCA_051010295.1 Parvibaculales bacterium
CAAATTTGTGGCACAATTTGCCGTTTCAATTCATCAGGCGCAAAATGCACCAACGCATGCACCGGCCCAACATTGGCCTCAAAAAGCGGAAAAGCCGAAGCGGAAGAAATTTTGGCAAATTCTTCCAGCACCAATAACGCCTCCAAATTGCCCAACCCCAGCCCGCCCAAATCTTGCGGGATATTGATGCCCAAAAACCCCATATCGCCCAGTTTTTTAAGCATTTTTTTATCAACGGGCTGGCCGCTTGTTTCGCATTTTTCGGCAATGGGCGGCATCTCATTGCGCGCAAATTTACGCGCTGTGGCCTGCAATTCCTTTTGCTCATCGGTAAGTTGAAAATCCATTATTATCTCCCTTTTGATGATATTAGCATATAGACTTGTCATTTCCCACGCCAAGCCAAAACAGATGGCGCGTGGGAAAAGAATAAACGTCCAACCGCGTTAAGCGGTTGGCGACCCGTCCCAAGCGGCTGCGTATCCGTGCGAAGCACGGATTGGCGCATAGCTCGCTTGGGAGAAAGAACAACAGGAAGCTAAAACCAAAAACAGACCGCGCATGGGAAAAAACCCCCTCCATAATATAATTGACACCCATTTTTGCCCATGCTATCCCATAGTATCCCATAAATTCCCATATTTTTTATAATGGGATAGTGCGTGTTTTTGGCTATTTGGCGCACCAACGAAAGGAGAGAATGACATGACCGCGTTCATGTCCACCATAACGGGCAAAATTGATGCCAAAGGGCGGGTCTCTGTGCCGTCTGTTTTTCGTTCTGTTATTGCTGCGCAAAACGGCGATCGCGGCTCGCATGGTATTTTTCTTTACCCCTCTTTCATTGAGGCGGCCATTGATGGCGGCGGCGCGGCTTTGATGAATGATATTCACAATATGGTTGATAATCTCGATTCTTATACTGAGGAACATGCCGCGCTGGCCACTGCGTTATTTGCCGATAGTCATCATTTGCTGTTTGATGGCGATGGGCGGGTGTCGCTTCCTGCCAGCTTGTTGAGCCATGCTGAGATTGATAAGACGCTTTGCTTTGTCGGGCTGGGCGGCAAATTTCAAATATGGAATCCATCGGCCTATGCCGCTTTCCGCCAACGGGCGCGCACCAAAGCCTTGGCCAGCCGCAATTTATTGCGTTCACCTACTGGCGCAAATCTGGCGCGCAATATAGGCGAGGGCGGCCAATCGGCCCCGCCCAATTCATCAAGAGGTGAAAAATGATAGGTGGGGGCGACATGAACAGACACTCGGAGCGCGTTTCCCCCGCAGATGTCTCCCATATTCCAGTGTTACTTGGTGAAATGCTAGACGTTTTGTCGCCACACAAGCAACCCGATGGTGCGGTATATGTTGATGGCACATTTGGCGCAGGCGGCTATAGCCGTGCCTTGCTTGAGGCCGCCGATTGCGCGGTGATTGCGCTTGACCGCGACCCAAGCGCGCACCATGCGGCTGATATTTTAGCAAGCCAAAACCCCAACCGCTTTCAATTTATTGAAGGGTGTTTTGGCGATATGCTCACCCATGCGCAAGCCGCAGGATATAAAGCGGTAAATGGCGTGATACTTGATTTGGGTGTGTCGTCTATGCAGTTAGATGAGGCGGCGCGTGGTTTTTCTTTTAGACAAGATGGGCCATTGGATATGCGCATGAGCCAAAGCGGGCAAAGCGCGGAAGATTTGCTCAATGAAGCCAGCCCCGATTTGCTGGCCAATATCATTGCCGTTTATGGCGAAGAGTATCGTGCCAAAGCGATTGCGCGGGCTATTGAAAAGCGGCGCAAGCAAAGCCGCCTCACGCGCACCAGCCAATTAGTGGATATTATATGCAAAGTATTAGGCGCGCCCCGCCCCAAAAAAAACCATCCGGCCACCCGCACTTTTCAGGCTTTGCGGATTTATCTCAATGATGAATTGGGCGAATTGATGCGCGGCTTGGAGGCGGCAGAACAATTGCTTGCACCAGAAGGCCGCTTGCTGGTGGTCACTTTTCACTCATTGGAAGACAGAATGGTAAAACGTTTTATTGCCCACCGCACAGGGCGCGCTGGCCGCACCTCTCGGCATTTGCCAGAAACAGAACAAGCCGCGCCTAGTTTTAGCTGTTCATTGCGCAAACCACTGATTGCTGGCGCGGCTGAATTGTCGGCCAATCCACGCGCACGTTCGGCCAAATTGCGCATTGCCGAGCGCACCCACGCTACGCCAATGATAGGCGATAATTTTTTGCCACCACGTGCGCCAGCCCAGATAGGGAAAGGTGCTTGATATGGTGCGTTTCGTTAATTTTCTGTGCTTTATTTGTCTCATTTTGACTTTTGCGACATTGTATCATATTCGCTATAGTGCAGAAGAAGAAGCACGTGTTTTGCGCCAGATTGAGCGCGATATTATGGGTGCAGAAAATCGCCGCACCACATTACATGCCGAATGGAGTAGCCTCAATAATCCGCGCCGCTTGCAACAGCTGGCCAAGCAACATTTAACGCTAAAAACGCTTGAGGTTAGCCAGCTTATTGATATGCGCCATAAAGCAGTTGCGCCTACCAATGTGCAGTTGGGGGAGGTGCGCTGATGAGCCGTGTTCGTTTGCCTGTTATTTATGCTGGAGGTGATTGGGCGGCCTTGTTGCGTGGCCATTTGGGGCCACAAGCAGGTGATTTGTCGCATGATGCAGTAGAGCGCACGCGGCGGCGGCTTAATCTTGCCATTGTTATTTTTATACTGGTTTTTGCGGTGCTGGCGGCGCGGTTGGCGCATCTAACGACATTGAATGATAATCTGGTGGCTGACCGCACCAACATTTCTCAAGGCAAACAAAAACTGCGCCCCATTATTACCGACCGCAATGGCGTTGTGCTGGCCACGCAGATTTATTTAACAACATTAGGCGTTGATACGGCGCAAATTAACAAAAATGAGACAGAAAAAATTGATGAATTGGTTGTGCGATTGAAGCAAATTGCGCCCACTATGAATGATAAACGTGCCGCCAAATTGATGCGCGGCAAAAGCCGCTATGTGGTGCTGGCTAAAGGGTTGAAGCCCGCCCAACACCAAGCAATTTTAGAGCTTGGCAATCCGTCTTTGCGGCTAACGCGAGAGCCGCATCGGGTTTATCCAACGGGTGAAGTGGCGGCGCATATTACTGGCTTTAGCAGTTCTGATATGCGCGGATTGGCGGGGTTAGAGCGCACCATTGACCGCTATAGTGAATATTATGGCGATATGGCCAATTTTGTAACCAGTATTGATATTCGGGTGCAACATGTGGTGCGCGATGAATTATTGCAAGGGTTGAAAAAATTTAAGGCGCGGGGCGCAACCTCTATCATTATGGATGCGCATAATGGCGAAGTGTTAGCGATGGTATCATTGCCTGATTTTGATGCCAACCGCCCAGCCAATAAGTCGCAAGCACATTTTAATTATGCCACATTGGGGGTTTATGAGCTTGGCTCAATTTTCAAAATTTTTACTGCCGCAATGGCGTTGGAAAGCGGATTGATTGCCGATGATGAAACTTTCCAAACCAGTAAGCCACTCAAATTTGGCCGCTTCACCATTGCCGATGCGCATGGCCAAGACCGCCCCTTAACGCTTGCTGAAATTGTTGTTCATTCCTCCAATATCGGTTCTGTTCAACTGGCTTTGCGGGTGCCAGAGGCCGAGCATATGGCTTTTCTTGATAAGCTTGGCCTGACTGCCCGTCTTAGCGATTTTGAATTGCCAGAAACCAGCTGGCCGCTTGTGCCAACCCGATGGACAGATATTGAACGCGCCACCACCTCATTTGGGCATGGCATTTCAGTCACGCCTTTGCATGCGGTTGCGGCAGGGGCGGCTATGATTAATGGCGGGGTGCTCTATCGCCCAAGCCTAACAAAAACCCCACAGCCTGTTGGCCAGCGCGTTATTTCTGCCGCCACCAGCCAAAAAATGCGCGCCATGATGCGCAATGTGGTGCTCAATGGCACGGGCGGCAAAGCCGATGTGCGTGGCTATGGTGTGCTGGGTAAAACGGGCTCAGGCGATAAGCCGCAGGCAGGGGCTTATTCTAGCACCGCGCTCGTGGCTTCTTTTGTGGGCGCGTTTCCTGCAGATAATCCGACTTATGCGGTGCTGGTTATGTATGACGAGCCGCAAGGCATAGCTGAGACGCATAATTTTGCATTGGCGGGCTGGAATGCCGCGCCCACCACTGCGGCAATTATTCGCCGTGCCGCCCCGCTACTTGGCATTATGCCACAAAATAATTTAGAGGAAAAAGTAGCAAAGACAACAACATGGCTGGCAAATTATAGCGAAACTTATGAGGCGGAGGCTTATCATGCGCCTTGATGCTCTGTTGCCTGATGGTCTGTTAACGGCCAACATTTTGCCGCCACCCATTGCGGAAACCTTGATTTGTGGGTTAACGGCAGATAGCCGCGCTGTTATGCCGGGTTATTTATTTGCCGCCCTGTCTGGCATACAACAAGATGGCCGCCAATTTGTTGGCCAAGCAATAGAGCGCGGCGCGGCGGCGGTGTTGGCCACCGAAAAAGCCTGTAAAGATATAAAATTGAGCGAAGATATGCAGTTGGATGTGCCAATTATTTGCGCGGCCAATCCGCGCCGTGCATTTGCGCAGATGGCTGGCCGATTTTTTGAACAACAACCCGATATTGTCGCCTGCGTCACTGGCACTAATGGCAAAACCTCCACCGTCAATTATTTACGCCAGCTTTGGCAATCGCAGGGCTATGTGGCGGCCAGTCTTGGCACTTTGGGGGTGGAAGGCCAATGCGCCAAAACCCAGCATATTGCATGGCCGTTGCAACTCACCACGCCAGAGCCGGTTACACTGCATGCCACTATGCGCGATTTGGCGGCGCATCAAATCAGCCATTTGGCGGTGGAAGCGTCTAGTCATGGATTGGCGCAATATCGGCTGGACGGCACGCGCATTATGTTGGCGGGTTTCACCAATTTAAGCCGCGATCATTTTGATTATCATGCTGATGAAAAAACTTATTTGGCCGCCAAGCAACGGTTATTTACCGAACTTTTAGATGAAGAAGGCACAGCAGTTATTTGTGTCGCACAGGCGGCAGGTCAACAAATTGCCAAAGCCACCAGTGCAACAGGGCGGCGGGTTTTTACCACTGGCACCCCAAAAGCTGATTTGGTGATAATGGCTGGCACACAACACATACAGGGGCAAAGCTTTACCGCCACTTATCAGCGCAATAATTATAAATTTACCGCTCCGCTTATTGGCTCTTTTCAGGCACAAAACCTTGAAGTGGCTTTTGGTATTGCCCTTGCAAATGGTGCGGATATTGAAGCTTTATGCGCGGCATCTAGCAATTTGGTTGGCGCACGGGGGCGCATGCAATATATCGGCATGAGTGAGAAAGGGGCGGCAATATATGTTGATTATGCCCACACACCTGACGCGCTATACCATGCTCTTATGGCTTTGCGGGCGCATAATGAAACTGATAGTGAAACTGATAATTTGCATATTATATTTGGCTGTGGTGGCGACCGCGACAGGGGCAAACGCAAACAAATGGGTGCGGTGGCGGCGCAGCTTTGTGCGCATATTTATGTAACCGATGATAATCCGCGCACCGAAAACCCGGCCGCAATCCGTGCCGAGATTATGGCCGCTTGTCCGCAAGCACATGATATTGGCCAGCGCGCTGAGGCCATCGCCACCGCCATAAAAGCGGCAGAGAATGGCGATATTATTTTAATTGCCGGCAAGGGGCATGAGCAAGGGCAGATTATCAATGATGAGATTTTGCCTTTTGATGATGCAGAAATGGCGACAAAATTAATTGCAAATAATGGAGCGGGCGCATGACACAGCAAAACGCAATTTTGCCGCTTTGGACAAGCACAGATATGGCCGAATTATTTGGGGTTAAATGTGGCGATTGGCAGGCAATGGGCGTGTCAATAGATAGCCGTAGCGTGATGGCGGGCGATTTATTCATCGCCCTGTCAGGCGATAATCATGATGGCCATGATTATATTGAGGCGGCTTTTGAAGCAGGCGCAAGTGCCGCGCTGGTGCGTGAAGATTATGATGGTGCGGCCAATCGCCCGCTTGTGCGGGTGCCAGATGTTTTGGCGGCACTGGAAAAATTGGCGGTGGCGGCGCGGGCGCGGAGTGATGCTTATATTATCGCCATTACTGGTAGTGTTGGCAAAACCAGCACTAAAGAGATGCTAGCAGGTGCTTTGGCGAAATCAGGCGCAACCCATGCGGCGGTAAAATCTTTCAATAATCATATTGGAGTGCCGCTCAGTTTGGCGCGTCTGCCACGCACCGCGCATTATGGCGTGTTTGAAATCGGAATGAATCATGCGGGTGAAATCGCCAAGCTGGTTAAATTGGTGCGTCCGCATTGTGCTATTATTACGGCTATTGGCATGGCGCATATCAAAAATTTTCCTGATATAAAAGCCCTTGCCGCCGCCAAAGCCGAAATTTTTTCTGCCCTTATGCCCGATGGCATGGCCATTATTCCGAGCGATGCGCCGCATGCAGATATTTTAGAAAAAGCGGCCAAAAAAGCTAAAGCCAAAATTACGCGCTTTTCTATGCAGAAAAACAATGTTGAAACTTATCCGATTAAAACGCATTTGCACGATACCTGCAGTTGTGTCGCCGCCAATATTATGGGGCATGATGTAACCTATAAGCTTGGTCTTGCTGGTGGTCATCATGTCAGCAACAGCCTTGCGGTGCTTTCAGCAATTATTGCGGCCAAAGCCGACCTTGCGCTGGCGGCACTCAGCATGGCGCACCAAATTGGGCTGGATGGGCGTGGTCGCCGCTATCAGCTTGAAACCGCACAAGGCGCGTATCTATTGATAGATGAAAGCTATAATGCCAACCCCGCCTCTATGCAGGCCGCGCTTAACACATTGGGGCTAATGCCGCGTATTGGCAAAGGCCGCCGCATTGCTGTGCTAGGCGATATGGCCGAGCTAGGGGCAAACGCACGGCACTATCATGAAAGCCTGGCCACCGCCATTGAGCAGGCCGATATTGACCTTGTGATGAGTTGCGGGCCGCTTATGCGCTATTTGCATGCGCACATACCGCCTAGCCGTGCTGGTGCTCATGCTGATAGGCCGCAAGATATTCTTGATATTTTACTGAGTGATTTACATGCAGGTGATGTGGTGATGGTTAAAGGAGCAAATGTGTCAGGTATGACTCAAATTGTTGAAGGATTATTGGCCGCGCACAATTTTATTGATGAAACTGGGCAATCGGAGGGAGGTATCAAACATGCTGTATGAGTTAATGGATGGGCTTAAAAGCACCATAGCGGGGGCTAATTTATTTTCCTACATTACTTTCCGTGCTGGCGGCGCGCTTATTACTGCGCTGATTATCAGCTTTTTTATGGGGCCATGGTTGATTGGCAAATTACGCGCCTATCAGGGCAAAGGCCAACCCATTCGTGAAGATGGGCCGCCTTCGCACCTCATTACCAAAACGGGCACCCCAACAATGGGCGGCTTGCTGATTTTGCTGGCCGCACTGGGCGCAACCTTGTTATGGGGCGATTTGACGAATGGCTATTTATGGGTGGTGATGTTTTCAACACTCGGCTTTGGAATTATTGGCTTTGCCGATGATTTGCTAAAATTGCGCGGTGGCTCAAGCACGGGCGTGTCGGGGCGGGTTAAATTGGTGCTTCAATCACTCATTGCTGTCATTGTCGTGCTGGCCATATCCCACATGTTGCCTGCACAATTATCCACCAATTATGCTCTGCCTTTCTTAAAAGATGTATTATTGCCCTTTGGTTTGCCGCTTTTTGTGTTGGCGGGTGTTATTGTTATTGTTGGCGCGTCCAACGCGGTTAATCTAACTGATGGTCTAGATGGTTTGGCGATTGTGCCAAGCATGATTGCCGCCGCCAGCTTTGGCTTTATTGCCTATATTGTTGGCAATGTCGTTTTTTCTGATTATCTGCAGGTGCATTATGTGCCCGGCACAGGCGAATTGGCCATTTTTTGCGCTGGATTATTGGGCGCGGGATTAGGCTTTCTTTGGTATAACGCCCCGCCCGCCGCCGTTTTTATGGGCGACACAGGCTCATTGGCACTGGGTGGCGCATTAGGCACAATCGCCATTGCCACCAAGCATGAGCTTGTGCTGGCCATTATTGGTGGGGTGTTTGTGTTAGAGGCGGTCTCGGTCATTGTGCAAGTGGCTTCTTTTCGGCTGACTGGCAAACGCATTTTTGCGATGGCACCTTTGCATCATCATTTTGAACAACGCGGTTGGCCAGAGGCGACAATCGTTATCAGATTTTGGATTATTTCGGTCGTGCTGGCTCTTATTGGGTTGGCCACGTTGAAATTGAGATAGGAAAAAGCATGATTCCACTGCCCAAATTTGACGGAGAAACAGCGATTTTCGGGTTGGCGCGTTCGGGGCTGGCTTGTGTGGAAGCTTTGTGCGCGGCGGGCAACAAAGTGGTCGCGTGGGATGATGCCGAAGCACCACGCCAAAAAGCCGCGCAGCTGGGTGCAGATATTCGGGATTTGGCAAATGATTTTGGCACCCCGAAACGGCTTATCCTTAGCCCTGGTGTGCCGCTCACCCATCCGCAACCCCATGCGGTTGTCCAAGCCGCAACACAGGCGGGTTGTCCGATTGGTGGCGATATGGATTTGCTGGCCACAGCTTGCGCCACCCAAAAAACCCGACCGATAATCATTGGCATTACTGGCACAAATGGCAAATCCACCACTGCCGCATTGATACATCACATATTGCGCTCAGCAGGGCGCGATTGCCAGCTTGGGGGCAATATCGGCAATGCCGTGATGCACCTGCACTGGCCAAAAGATGAGAATGCGGTTTTTGTGCTAGAACTTTCTTCTTATCAGCTCGCCCTTAACAGCAATTTTATTGCAGATATTGCGGTGTTGACCAATATCAGCCCTGACCATCTTGACCGTCATGGCGATATGGTGGGCTATAGTGCGGCCAAAGAAAATCTGTTTGAGCGCACGCCTACGCCATTGGCCATTATTGCTTGCGAAGATGAAGCCAGCTGCGCCATAGCCATGCGCCACGAAATGCGGGGTGGGCGCATTGTGCGGATTGGTGGCGATATGCCCGTTGCACCAATTAGTGCCCCTGTTGATACGGTTTTGCGCGGCGCACATAATGCCCAAAATGCGGCCTTGGCGCGGGCGGTGGCGCATGCGCTGGGCTTGGCAGACAAAAAAATAGATGCCGCTTTGCAAAGCTTTTCTGGCTTGCAACACCGCCTACAGGCTGTGGCGCAACATGGCCATTTGACTTTTGTAAATGACAGCAAAGCCACCAATGCCGAAGCAACCCGACAGGCTTTGCTGGCCTATCCCAATATCTATTGGATAGTAGGCGGAAGGGCAAAAGAAGATGGGCTGGCTGGATTGGAAACCAGCTATAGCGCGGTGCGCGCCGCCTATTTAATCGGTGAAGCGGCAGAAAATTTTGCCGCCACCCTCGGCCCCTATATGCCCTGCACCATAAGCCACACATTAGACCAAGCCGTGATAGATGCCAGCAATCAGGCCGATGCCGATAATTATGATGAAGCTACGATATTATTGTCGCCGGCTTGCGCTTCTTTTGACCAATTTACCGATTTTGAAGCGCGGGGTGCCGCGTTTTGTGCCGCCATTGCCGATTGGCAAAAAACCCAAAATGCCAACCCAAAAGAGGTGAAGCGATGAGCCGTATTTTTTCGCGCACCGATAAAAGCTTTTTGTCGCAATGGTGGTGGACGGTTAATCACGGCATGTTGGCTGGTGTGGTAGTGCTTATTGTGTTGGGTTTTATTATGGCATTGGCGGCCTCGCCTGCTGTGGCGCAACATATCGGCAAGCCAATTTATTTTTTCGCCTACAAACAACTGGCTTTTCTGTTTTTGGCTTTTGGGGTTTTTTTGGTGGTTTCTATGTTGCCAATTAAACAAATTCGTCACCTTGCCTATCTGGTGTGTGCTTTGTCTATCATAGCAATTATGGCGACTTTAGTTTTTGGCTTTACGGCAAAAGGGGCTAGTCGCTGGTTGTTAATTGGTGGTTTATCGGTGCAACCATCAGAATTCTTGAAGCCCGGTTTTGTGGTGGTGTGTGCATCGCTTATGGCACAAAACCGCGCCCATCTTGATGGGTATGGCACGGTGCAATCGTTTATTTTATTGGCGGGTGCGGCACTGCTTTTGGCGGCACAACCCGATATTGGGCAAATGACTTTATTATGCCTTGTGTGGTGTTGTTTATATTTTCTTGCTGGTGGGTCTATTGGCCGCTTGTCTTTGCTGGTGCTGATTGGTGGTGGTATTGCTTTTATTTTTTACGCCACTATGCCGCATGTCGCCAGCCGCATTGACCGCTTTTTTGACCCATCAAGTGGCGACACTTATCAGGTTGACCGCGCTATGGATGCCATTAAGTCAGGCGGTGTTGTTGGTGTTGGGTTCGGCAATGGGCAAGTCAAGTCTATCTTGCCTGACGCACATTCTGATTATGTGTTTGCCGTGGCTACCGAAGAGGGTGGGCTTATGATAGGTGTGCTTATTATTGTCCTGTTCGGCTTTTTAGTATGGCGTGGGCTCGCCTCTTCGCGCAATGAATATGAACATTGGATACAGCTTTCCGCCGCTGGGCTGGCTTGTATGTTTGGCTTGCAAGCGGCAATCAATCTTGCGGTTAATCTCAACCTTATGCCTTCTAAAGGCATGACCTTACCTTTCATTTCTTATGGCGGGTCTTCTTTGCTGGCTTCGGCTTTGATGATGGGCATGCTGGTTGGCCTGATGCGCCGACGCGCTGGCACAGATATACGGATGCGCCATCTAAGCGGCATGGCGGCCACTAATAATTTGGCCACCAATAGTTTAGGGAGGCAATTATGAAAGCGATAAAGTCGCGTGGCACTATTTTGCTGGCCGCAGGTGGCACAGGCGGGCATGTTTATCCCGCCAGCGCGCTGGCAGGGGCATTAAAAGCTGATGGCTATGATGTGCATCTGGCAACCGATAAGCGCGGGCTGGCTTTTGTTGAAAAAATTGAAACCATGCGGACGCACAAATTGGCGGCGGCCACAATTTTTGGGCAAAGTCTTATCGCTTTGCCAATGCGCTTGCTCACTTTGCTTTATTCTATGGTGCAGGCTTTTATTTTGATTGTCCGTTTGCGGCCAGTAATTATTGGCGGCTTTGGGGGGTATCCGTCTTTCACGCCAATTATGATGGGGCTATTATTGCGGCAGAAAATTTTTGTCCATGAACAAAATGCTGTGATGGGGCGGGTTAATCGTCTGGCGGCATGGCTGGGCGCGCATGTGGCCACAAGTTTTGGCGATACATTGCATGTGCCACAAAACGCACAATATCGGTTGTGCAAAACGGGCAACCCATTGCGCCCACAAGTGCTTGCGGCGGCGCGGGGCGGGTATCGTTTTATCGCCCCCAATCGGCCACTTGATGTGCTGATTTATGGCGGCAGTCAAGGCGCGACTATCTTTGACCAAATTGTGCCACCTGCCCTCAATTTGTTAGATGATGGCTTAAAACGTCGCTTGCGGGTGGTGCAACAAGTGCGGCGCAACAATATATCAAAACTTTTGCGCGACTATAGCGATATGGGTGTCTATGTTGAATTGCGCGATTTTTTTGACGATTTACCAAGCCGTATGCGCCGCGCTCATTTGATTATTTGTCGTGGTGGCGCGGCCACTATTAGCGAACTGGCCGCGCTGGGCGCACCCGCTATTATTGTGCCATTTGCTGGCTCGCTTGACCAAGACCAAGCCCGCAATGCCAAACAATTATATGCAAATGGCGGGTGCATTGTCATTGCGCAAGACCAACTCAATGTTGAAACATTAGCCAAAAAACTGGCTGATTTGCTTACCTATAATGAAAAATTACGCACCATTTCTGCCAACGCACTGGGTTTTGCCGAGCTTAACGCTACCGAAAAATTAATGCGTTATGTGTTGTGTTTGGCCGAAAATCGCAAAATTGATATTGAACATCCGTTTGAAAGAGAGCAAGAAAAACAGGAGGTTGCACAATGAGCGCGCCTGATTTAGCCCCACAACCGCGCCAATTTGGGCGGGTGCATATTGTCGGCATTGGCGGTATCGGCATGAGTGGCATTGCCGAGATTATGCACAATATCGGCTATGAAGTGCAGGGTAGCGATTTGCACAGCAATGCTAACACCCAACGTTTGCAAGATTTGGGTATTTGCGTGTTCAAAGGCCATGCCGCCAAACATATTGACGGGGTGTCGGTGGTTACAGTTTCTTCGGCGGTTGATGAAAATAATGCTGAGGTGAAGGCCGCCCGCACCGCCCAAATTCCAGTGGTGCGCCGCGCAGAAATGCTGGCCGAATTGATGCGGCTTAAACCCTGTATCACCATTGCTGGCACGCATGGCAAAACCACCACCACCTCGCTCACTGCCGCCATTTTGGACGGCGCGGGTGGCGACCCGACAGTTATTAATGGCGGCATTATCAACGCCTATGGTAGCAATGCGCGGCTGGGGCAAGGCGCGTGGATGGTGGTGGAGGCCGATGAAAGCGATGGCACTTTTGTGCGCTTGCCCTCAACCATTGGCGTGATTACCAATATTGACCCAGAGCATCTTGACCATTATGGCGATTTTGCCAGCCTACGCACCGCTTTTGATAGCTATATCCGCAATATCCCATTTTATGGGTTAGCCATTGTGTGCCTTGACCACCCTGAGGTGCAGGCACTGCTTAGGCGCGTTACTGACCGCCCTTTACGCACCTATGGATTACATAAAGAGGCCGATTTGCATGCCACCAATATCCGCGAAGATGGACTAAACCAGCATTTTGATGTTGTATCACGCGATCGGCTGAGTGGCAAAAGCCGCACAATTAAAAATTTAACCCTACCAATGGCCGGACGACATAATTTGCAAAACGCGCTGGCCGCCATTGGGGTTGGGCTAGAAATTGGCATTGATGAAAAAACCATTAGCAAAGCATTGCATGATTTTTCTGGTGTTAAGCGGCGTTTCACCCATATTGGCGCGGTGCGTGGCGTGGATATTTTTGATGATTATGCGCATCATCCAGTTGAAATTGCCGCGCTGTTGGAGGGTGCGCGGGCGGTAGCCAAAAACCGCGTCATCGCTATTGTGCAGCCGCACCGCTATAGCCGCCTGCGCGATTTATTTCGCGAGTTTTGCGGCTGTATGAATTTGGCCGACCGCGTGGTGGTGTTGCCAGTTTATGCGGCTGGCGAACAACCCATTGAGAAAATTGATGCGGCCGCATTGGTGCAGGGCCTGCGCGAAGAACACCACAAACAGGCCGACAGCATGGCCGATGCGGACGCGCTGATAAAGCAATTACAAGCCGATTTTGCCAATGGTGCGCTGGGCGAAGGCGATGTGATTGTGTGCATGGGGGCGGGCGACATAACCGCCATTGCCAATGATTTGCCGAAAAAATTACAGGAGGCTTTATGATGATTGCTCCAAATAGCGATATGCCGCGCTCGGCTTTTGCCAAAGATTTACAGAGCGATTTACCCAGTGATTTGCTGGCGGCTTTGCCGCCTGTGCGCGGCAAATATCTGCCTGAGAAATCGCTGGCCGATTTGTGCTGGTTTCGGGTTGGTGGCGCGGCTGATATTGTTTTTCTGCCTGCCGATGAGGAGGATTTGGCGCAATTTTTGCGCGCTGTGCCGCCCGATGTGCCATTGCAGATATTGGGGGCGGGCTCAAACATATTGCCGCGTGATGGCGGGGTGCGTGGTGTCACCATACGGCTTGGCAGTGCTTTTGGCAAAATCAACCAAAGCGGAGACACGCAAATGAGTGCGGGTGCGGGTGCGCTGGATGTGCGTTTGGCGCGACTGGCGGCGGCGGCGGATTTGTCTGGGCTTGAATTTATGAGTGGTATTCCCGGCGCGGTGGGTGGCGCGGTGGCGATGAATGCGGGGGCTTATGGCCGCGAAACTGGCGAAGTGCTGGCCAGTGTGGACGCGCTTGACCGCCAAGGCCGCGCCTTGCGCCTATCGGTTGATGAGCTGGATTTGGCCTATCGGCATAATGGCTATGGCGATTTTATTATCTATGTGCAGGCGCATTTTAATGTCGTGCGCGGCGAGACACACGCGATTGCGGCGCGTATGGATGAGATTGCCGCCAAACGTGGCGATACGCAGCCTATTAAGGCGCGCACGGGCGGCAGCACATTTAAGAATCCCGAAGGTGCGAAAGCGTGGCAGTTGATTGAACAAGCGGGTTGTCGCGGCTTGCGGCAGGGCGATGCGCAAATGTCGGAACTGCATTGCAATTTTATGATCAATCATGGCGCGGCCACCGCCAGCGATTTGGAACAATTGGGCGAAACAGTGCGCCAAAATGTTCAGCAAACAAGCGGCATTGCTCTTGAGTGGGAAATTCACCGCATTGGGGAGAAACTTGGAGGGCAAGATGGCTAAAGCCAAACATATTGCCGTGCTGATGGGCGGCTGGTCGCCAGAACGCGATGTGAGCCTTGTTTCTGGCGAAGAATGTGCGCAAGCATTGCACCAGCTTGGCTATCAGATTTCTAAAATAGATGCCAATCAACAACTCGCCCAAGAGTTGAGCGAGGTAAAACCTGATATATGTTTCAATGCGTTACATGGTGTGGGTGGCGAAGATGGCGCGGTGCAAGGTTTGCTTGAAGTTATGAAAATTCCCTACACTCATTCTGGTGTGCGTGCCTCATCATTGGCGATGGATAAGCATTTGGCCAAGCAAATTTTTGCCGCCGCAGGTTTGCCAATCGCGCCCTCTATGCTGGTGGTGCCATCGGAATTGCCAAAAGGTGAAATTGCCCACCCAATGCCGCCGCCCTATGTGGTCAAGCCTATCAATCAAGGCTCAAGCATTGGTGTTGAGATTGTCAAAAGCGGCAGTAATAAAGTGCCTGCTAGTTTGCACCCCGAAAGCAAATTTGGTGTGATGATGGTAGAAAATTATGTGGCGGGGCGTGAGTTAACCTGCGCGGTGATGGGCGACACGGTGCTTGATGTGTTGGAAATCACTGCCGCCAGCGGGTTTTATGATTATCACGCCAAATATACGCCCAATGGCTCTCGCTATGAAGTGCCAGCCAAGATTGATGCGGCACTGGCGCAAGAAATTCAACATTGCGCTCTGACGGCACATCAAGTGTTGGGATGTCGCGGTGTTACGCGCACCGATTTTCGTTATGACGTTGATGGGGCGGGGCTGGCCGTGCTGGAGCTTAACACTCAGCCGGGCATGACACCATCTTCTTTGATGCGAAAAATAGCCGCCCATCGCGGCATAAATTACCCCGATTTAGTGCAATGGATTGCGGAGGATGCCTCATGCCAAAGATAAATAAAAATTCAAAAAAACAATCTGTAATCAATTTTCTGCTGAATATATTGGTTACGCCGCTTAATTTTCTGGTGGCTATTTTGCGGCTTACATGGCGCGGGCGGCGTATTCGTCTGGCATCGCTTGGGCTGCTTTTGGGGCTTATTATCACCGCCATATTGCAATACGCGCCAAGCGCGGTGGCCGATTTTGTGCGGCAGAGTGTTTATGATACCAGTGCCAGTATCGGTTTTCAGGTTAATGATGTGACGGTTGAAGGCCGTTATCAAACCCAACGTGATATTTTGCGCAGTGCCGTTGACATTGAGCTTGGCCAACCGATTTTTGCTATCAATCTTGACAAGGTGCGCCAACAGGTTGAAGCACTGGCATGGGTGCGCAAAGCCGTTATTATCCGCCAGTTGCCCAATGTGGTGCATATAAAACTTTTGGAGCGCGAGGCTTTTGCCCTGTTTCATATAGATAAAAATAGCAAAAAATTGATTTTAATTGATGAGCGCGGCGACCATATTATGCCGACAAAACAGATGCGCGGTTTTGCCCATTTGCCCATTTTTTCTGGCGCAGGTGCGCCATTGCGGGCGGCAGGTTTAGTTAATCTTTTACATGATTATCCAATTTTGCGTAACCGCATGGTGGCGGCGCGTTGGGTTGGCGGGCGGCGTTGGACATTGGAGTTAGACCATGGCGGCAAAATACATCTGCCTGAGCGCGAAATTATTGACGCGCTTAACCGCTTGATGGATTTGGAACAGAAAAAGCGAATTTTGGCGGTGGAAAACCAAGCCATAGATTTGCGTTTTCCCGACCGCATTTTGTTGCGCCGCGAAAAAACGAGCCGCTTAAAAACAACAAATAAGGAAATTGAGTCATGACCGAACCCATCACATTAAGTCGGTTTTTCAAACGTTCCGCCACCCCTTTAAGGGGGCGCAATGTTGCCGCACTTGATATTGGCACTTCAAAAGTGGCTTGCCTGATTGCCGAAAATATTGATGACGGCAAGAGTGATGATTTTATTCGTGTGGTGGGCTTTGGACACCAGCTTTCCACTGGCTTAAGCAATGGGCAGGTGATTGATATGAGGGCGGCAGGAGATAGTGTGCGCGCTGCTGTTGAGGCGGCTGAACGCATGGCTGAGAAAGATATAAGCCGCGTTATTGTTGGCATTTCTGCCAATCGGTTGGAAAGCCATATTTGCGAGGCCAGTGTGCCGTTGCATGGCCATGCGATTAGTGATGAACATATGGCGCTGGCTTTGCGCCATGCTTATGAGCAGAACTGGCGTGAGGGATTTGAAATTCTGCATGCCATTCCACTTAGCTATGGCATTGGTGCCGATAGTCGCGGCATCAGCAATCCACTCGGTATGTATGGCGATGAATTAAATGTAACTTTACACTTGATGAGTGCGCCGACTGGCCCGCTTCGCAATTTGCTAAGTTGCATTGAGCAATGCCATTTGGAATGTGAAAAGCTGGTGGTTACGCCTTATGCCAGTGCTTTGTCAACTTTGGTGCAAGATGAAGTTGACCTTGGCGCATTGCATATTGATATGGGTGGCGGCACCAGTAGCGCGACAATTTTTTATCAAGGCGCGCCGATTTTTACCACTGTTCTGCCGATTGGCGGGCATCATATTACCCGCGATATTGCGCGGGGGTTAAATGTGTCGGTGAGTGTTGCCGAGCGCGCCAAAACCTTGCATGGCAGTGCGCTGGCGACTGTGCAAGATGAGCGCGACCAATTTGAAGTGCCATTATTGGGGGGCGACCACCAAATGCACCCCAAAAGCGCGTTGACCAAAATTATTCGTCCGCGTCTGGAAGAAACTTTTGAACTCATAAAACAGAGTTTGGAGGCTTCGGGGTTGGAACAATTTGCCGGGCGGCGCGTGGTGTTGACAGGCGGGGCGGCTTTGCTGGTGGGTGTGCCAGAAATCGCGCAAGAAATTCTTGAAAAGCAACCGCGCATTGCTTCACCCATGCGTATTACGGGTTTGCCAGAGGCGGCGGCAAGCCCTGCTTTTGCCGCTTGCGCAGGTTTGTTGACTTATGCTGGACGCGCCCATGACGATGCTGCACTGGCAGTAACATCAAATGGCATAATGCGCTGGATTGGCGATTGGTTTAGGGGGCCGTTTTGATGCGCGCATTTTATCATAATAAATTTATTAAAAGAGCTGCTGTTTTTTCATCTGGCGAGCAATGGTGTTCGTCAAAGAATTGTCAAATTCGCTTTTTGGGCACGGATAGGACAATTCTTACACTCACTCAAAGCCTGCCCAAATCAGGCGAACAGCCAATTGTGGCAAATGAAAGGAAACATTATGAGTATCCAATTAACTGTTCCGCAAAAGCGGGAACTTAAACCAAGAATCGTGGTTCTAGGTGTCGGTGGTGCAGGCGGCAACGCTGTCAATAATATGATAAAAGCCGGCTTAGAGGGCGTTGATTTTATTGTTGCCAATACCGATGCGCAGGCCTTAACCAATTCCAAAGCTGATAGGCGCATCCAAATTGGTAGCAAATTGACCGAAGGGCTAGGTGCTGGCTCTAATCCAGAGATAGGCCGACAAGCGGCAGAAGAATCAATGGCCGAGATTGTTGATATGTTGCAAGGCTCGCACATGGCTTTTGTTACTGCTGGTATGGGCGGTGGCACAGGCACAGGGGCGGCACCAGTGATTGCCCGTGCCGCACGTGAGCAAGGCATTTTGACGGTTGGTGTTGTGACCAAACCTTTTGATTTTGAAGGGGTGCGGCGCATGAAATCAGCCATTGCTGGCATTGAAGATTTGGCAAAGGAGGTTGATACATTAATCATCATCCCTAACCAAAATTTGTTCCGCGTTGCCAACGCCCAGACAACTTTTGCTGAGGCTTTTGGACTGGCCGATGAGGTGCTTCATTCAGGCGTGGCTGGCATTACAGATTTAATGATTAAGCCGGGCCTTATCAATCTTGACTTTGCCGATGTGCGCACAGTGATGAATGAGATGGGCAAAGCGATGATGGGCACAGGCGAAGCTGGCGGCGACAATCGTGCGATTGAGTCGGCAGAAGCGGCCATCGCCAATCCATTGCTAGATGATGTGTCTATGCAAGGCGCACGTGGTGTGTTGATTAACATTTCTGGTGGCCAAGATATGACACTTTACGAAGTGGATGAGGCGGCTAACCGCATCAAACAAGAAGTTGATGAAGAGGCCAATATCATTATTGGGTCAACTTTTGATGATACGTTAGATGGCATAATTCGCGTTTCAGTTGTGGCAACGGGAATAGATGCGGAAACGCAAATTCCAACCAATGCAGCCCATTTGAGCGAAGTTATCTCAATAACGCCAGAACAACCAGAGGAAGCTGTGCCAACCCCGCCACTACCAACCCAAACATCAGAGGCTATGGAAGAAGAGGGCATACAAGAGGGTGAAGCGCACCCTGCCGAAATGGTTGAAAAACCAGAAGCGGGTAGCGAGTTGCCGGGCTTTTTGCAACCCAAACCAATGGCCGCGCCGCGTCGGGAGCTGCCGAAAAGATCGCGTTCATTTCTTGACCGCGTGCTGGGCAAAAATAGGCCAGAAGGCAAAGAAAGCCACCAGACAGAACGTATGGTGAGCGTGAATGTGGCCGCAGAAATGCCATCGCTGGCGGCACGGAGCGAAGAGCCTGATGCAACCCAAGATGAGGCACATGACACAGCACAGGATGATTTGCAAATGCCCAATCCTGATGTGGCCAATATTGACGCGGAAGATGGGCAAAGCCCAGTACAAACCAAAGAAAGCGGGCAACCCAAAGAAAGTGCGCAACCCAAAGAAAATGATACCCCGCTTGTGGCTGAAACCCATGTAGCGGAAGGGTTGCCAGAGGGGGCATCAGAAGCGGCAAAAATAGAGGCGACAAAAGCAGAGGATGCACAAACAGAGATTGTGCAACCGCCTGAGTTGACTGCGCCTGCACCTGCAACGCCAACCCCTGAAGCGCAGGAAAAGCAATCGGTTGAGGCATCAGTAACCGAAGCCGTGTCGCAACCTCCAGCACAGGCAAGCATGCCGACTACGCCAAGCGCATCATCGGCTTCATTAGACGGAGACCAGCTTGATATTCCAGCTTTTTTGCGCCGTTAAATAGCTTGCCTGCGCAACACAAGAGCAACATAACAGAACCCGCCAAGCGGCGGGTTCTGGTTGCCTGTTTGAGGCTCTATAATAGCGGGTGTAATATGGCGTAACATAGCGTAACAAAAGGCAATAATATGTTATTTGTGCTTGCGGCATGGCGTTGGTAGAACGAACCCATCAAATGATTATATGAGAGGTTTTTATGGCACCACCTGCCACCATATCGCAAATCCACGAACGCTATACGCCAGTGCTGGCAAATGCGGCGCAAGGTGCTTTTGGAAAAGGGCATTCGCCTGCAGAATTGCCAAATCAGCTAGGTATATGGCAAACCACTTTGCTCGCGCCAGTTTCACTCAATGGTGTTGGTGTGCACTCAGGCGCAGAAGTGTGCCTGACATTGCGCCCCGCACAGGCCAATACAGGCATCGTTTTTGTCCGCACCGATGTTGACAATATAGAAGATGCCACAATTCCAGCTTTAACGCATAATGTGTGTGAGGTTACTTTATCGTCAAAAATTGGCTCTCATGCTGGCCATGTGGTTGGCACGGTTGAGCATCTTATGGCGGCATTGTCCATGTTGCGCGTTGACAATGTTATTGTTGAGATTGATGGTGCTGAAGTGCCGATTATGGATGGAAGTGCCGCGCCATTTGTAGAATCGATTGAACGTGTTGGCATCAAAACACTGTCTGCCACCCGCCGCGTTATTCGCATTGTGCGCCCAGTGCGCGTTGAGGTTGGTGATAGCTATTGCGAGTTACTGCCCGACACACAAAGTGTTTTTGAGGCTGTGATAGATTTTGAAAGCAGTGTCATTGGTCGCCAATCTTATAGCATAACATTAGATGGCGATAATTTTGATGAAGCCGTAACCAGTGCGCGCACTTTTTGTTTGCTGTCGCATATTGAGGCGATGCACAGTGCTGGTTTGGCACTGGGTGGCTCGGTGGATAATGTTGTTGTGGTTGATGATAATGAGGACGAAGTGTTGAACAAAGAAGGCTTGCGCTCTGAAAATGAATTTGTGCAACATAAATTATTGGATGCCATAGGTGATTTATACCTTTTAGGCTTGCCCATGATTGGCCGCTATCGCGGTTATAAGTCTGGCCATGCGTTGCATAACAAGCTTTTGAACAAATTATTTATGGAGCCAGATGCTTTTGAACTGGTTGATTTGGCACATTCTCAAAATATACCCCAAAAAACCAGCGAAAAAATCCTCGCAGCCGAATAAATTTTGACTATATTCAAGCTTCGTGATGGTCTGCTTTCAGGCTAAGATAATATGGAGCATTTATAGTGATGAGATTTTCAATGCGGTTTTTGGCACCTATATTGGCTGGCATCATGCTGGGTGCTTGCGCTGGCACTTTTGAGCCAGCACAGCAATATATAGAGCGGCCTGTTAATGTCATTTATAATAATGCCTATGCAGAATTGATGCGCGGCAATTATATCAGGGCGGCACAAGAATTTGATGAGGTTGAACGCCAGCACCCCTATTCAGTATGGGCGCGCCGTGCCATGATTATGGCGGCCTATACTTATTATATCCAAAATAGCTATGATTCTGCCATTGCCACTGCGCAACGTTTTCTCGCGCTTTATCCGGGCAATAAGCAAGCCCCCTATGCCTATTATCTGATTGCCATGTGCCAATATGAACGCATTTCTGATATTCAACGCGACCAGCGCACTACCGAACTAACACAGGCGGCTATTTTAGATGTTGTGCGGCGTTATCCCGATAGTGACTATGCGCGTGATTTATGGCTAAAGCTTGACCTTGTAACCGATAATCTGGCAGGCAAAGAAATGGATGTTGGCCGATTTTACCTTCAGCAGGGTGAATATGGCGCGGCCGCCAGCCGCTTTGCGCTGGTTATCCGCAACTTTTCTACCAGCGCGCATGTGCCAGAGGCTTTGCACCGCTTAACTGAGGTTTATTTATCTTTGGGAATCAAGCAAGATGCACAAGTGGCTGCCGCCGTGCTGGGCTATAATTATCCTAATAGCGTGTGGTATCGTGACAGCTATAGAATTTTGGTGCAACGCGATTTACGTCCGTTGCAAGATAGGCAATCGTGGATTAGCCGTGCGCTAAACACAGTCTTCTGAGGTTGGGCATGTTGGCCGCGCTTTCAATTCGTGATGTTGTGCTGATTGAAAAGCTTGATTTGGATTGGCAACCCGCACTTTGCACATTAACGGGCGAAACGGGGGCGGGCAAATCAATCTTGCTAGACGCATTGGGGCTTGTAACAGGTGCGCGTGGCGATGCGGGTTTGGTGCGCACAGGCAACGCCCAAGGCAGTGTTACGGCTATTTTTTCTCTTGCGCCGCGCCACCCCGCACAAATAATTTTGCGCGATAATGATTTACTCAATGGCGAAGAAATGGCTGATGAAATTATTTTGCGCCGTGTGCAAATGGCTGATGGCCGTAGCCGTGCCTTTTGTAATGACCAGCCAATCGGGGTGTCATTATTGGCTGAAATTGGGCGCACATTGGTAGAAATTCATGGCCAGAATGAAAGTCAATCGCTCACCGATGGCCGCACCCAACGGCATTTACTAGATAGTTTTGGTGGGCTGAAAGATGATGTTGCCAAAATTGGCCAGCTTTATAAGCAGTATAAGGATTTGGCGGCACAGTTGAACGCGCACCGCAGCGCACTGACTAAAGCGGCAGAAGAAACCGCATTTTTAACCCACGCATTGGAAGAATTGCGCCTGTTAGACCCGCAAATTGGCGAAGAACAGAAATTGGTTGATGAGCGCGATTTGTTGATGAATAGCGAAAAAATAATGAGTGATTTGAGTGCGGCAGAAAGTTTTTTTGCTGGTGATACGGGCATTGAAGCCATGTTGGGCGCAGCTTTGCGCAATTTGGAGCGGGTGGCCAAACTTGCCAATGGCCAATTTGATAATGCGGTGCAGGCGTTGGAACGCGCCCTGATTGAGGCGCGTGAAGCCCATGCCAGCATTGTTGAAAACACAACAAAATTAACCCATGACCCAACCCGTCAAGACTATGTAGAGCAACGTTTATTTGCCATGCGTGATATGGCGCGCAAACATCAAATTGCCCCCGATGGGCTGGCTGATTTGGCACAAGAGCTGGCGCAAAAACTAAAAGCCATTGAGGGCGGCAGTGCGCAACTGGCCGAATTGGAGCAATGTTTAGCGGTTGCCCAAACGCGCTATATCAAAGCCGCGCAAAAATTGTCCAAAGCCCGTGCGGCGGCGGCAACCCAGCTGGACAAAAAGGTAAATGCCGAATTGCAGCCCCTCAAATTGGAGGGTGGCAAATTTGTAACGCAAATAGCCACGCGCCAAGCCGATGAGGGCGGGGCGCATGGGCTGGATGATGTGCGCTTTGAGGTGGCCACCAATGCTGGCATGAAGCTTGCGCCGATTGCTAAAATTGCCTCTGGTGGCGAGCTGGCGCGTTTTATGTTGGCACTAAAAGTTGCGCTGGCGGGTAGCGAACATACCGCGACATTGATTTTTGACGAGGTGGATGCAGGCGTGGGCGGTGCGGTGGCCGAGGCGGTTGGGGTGCGGTTGCATCGGTTGGCACAAAATGGGCAGGTGCTGGTGGTGACCCATTCGCCGCAAGTGGCGGCGCGGGGCGACCATCAATGGAAAGTGGAAAAATCCAATCGCGCAGGCGGTGTGGTGGGCGAGGTGATGCCGCTTGATGCCGATGCGCGGCTAGAAGAAGTGGCGCGGATGTTATCAGGCGCGTCCATCAC